>CAIZMS010000071.1 GCA_903934155.1 uncultured bacterium
ATCAAGGGCTTTCAGAAGTCTCGGAATATCGTTCGGATCATGCGAAAAATCGGCATCCATGGTCACCAACGCCGCGTAATGCTGCTGCTCGGCATATTCCATGGCCAACTCGTGGGCGCTGCCCAAACCCATTTTTCCGGGCCGGTGCACAACCTTGAGCCGGGGATGGGTGACCGCCAATTCATCCAGGCGCCGCCCCGTTCCATCCGGTGAATTATCATCCACCACCAGCAGGTCATATCCGGGATCCAACCCCAGAATAGTCGTGCATAACGGAACGATATTCTCACCCTCGTTATAAGTCGCCGTAAATATGAGCGTCTTATCTGGCATCACTTAGGACTCCCTAATTTACGTTCCGCCGACAGCACCCTCACCCCCACCCTCTCCCCTGAAGGGAGAGGGATAAGCCTGAATCCCATCTTTCCTCTCCCCTTGGGGGAGAGGATTTAGGTGAGGGGTTCGACCAGCCCGTCTTTACACGCCCAGGCGCTGCTTCAGTCCTTCCAGTTCCTTTTTCAAGGCGGCGGGAAGTTTAGCACCAAATTTATCGTAATTGGCGCTAATGTCGGCGATCTCAGCATTCCAGCCCTCAGGATCAACGGCCAGCAACTGCTTCATGTCTTCAGGCGTGGTCTTCAGACCGGACAAATCCAAACCGTCCGCCGTCGGCAGATTGCCGATTGCCGTCTTGACCGCCTTGCCAGTGCCCTCAATGCGCTCGCAAACCCACTTCAGGACACGACTGTTGTCACCGTACCCAGGCCACAGCCACTTGCCTTCAGGACTCTTGCGGAACCAATTGACAAAGAAGACCTTCGGCAACTTACTCCGGTCGGTCCGACCGGCCATGGACAGCCAGTGCGCAAAGTAATCGCCCATGTGGTATCCGCAGAACGGCAACATGGCAAACGGATCACGCCGTAACACGCCAGCCTTGCCCAACGCCGCCGCCGTGGTCTCGGAGCCCGTAGAGGAACCCATGAACACGCCGTGCTCCCAGCTGAACGCCTCATTTACCAATGGAATCGTCGAAGGACGACGTCCACCAAACAGGAACGCCGAGATCGGCACCCCGGCCGGATTCTGCCAGTCCTCATCAATCACCGGGCACTGGGCCGCAGGAGCCGTGAAGCGGGCATTCGCATGCGCCGCCTTGCGACCACAATCCGGCGTCCACTCCTTGCCTTCCCAGTCAATCGCCTTTGCCGGCGCGGGAATTCCCATATCTTCCCACCAGATATCGCCTTCAGGCGTCAAAGCCACATTGGTAAAAATGGTGTCTTTGACTATCGTCTTCATCGCATTGGGATTCGACTGGTTCGAGGTTCCCGGTGCCACGCCAAAGAAACCGGACTCGGGGTTCATCGCGTACAACCGGCCATCCTCACCCACGCGGATCCAGGCGATATCATCACCCAGGCACTTGACTGACCAGCCCGGCAGGCTCGGCTGCATCATGGCCAGGTTCGTCTTGCCGCAGGCGCTCGGGAAAGCGGCGCAGACATAGTGCTTCTTTCCCGCAGGCGAAGTCAGGGCCAGAATCACCATATGCTCAGCCATCCAGCCCTCTTTGCGGGCAATGGACGAGGCAATACGCAGCGCCAGACATTTCTTCCCGAGCAAGGCATTTCCACCGTAACCCGAACCATAGGACCAAATCGCCTGCTCCTCGGGGAAATGAACGATATACTTCTTCGCGGGATCCGGCTCGCACGGCCAAGCCACATCCTTCTGGCCGGGCTTCAGGGGAGCTCCGACCGAGTGGATGCACTCCACAAAACTGCCCGTTGCACCCAACTTGTCGAGCACGGCCTTGCCCATGCGGGTCATAATCCGCATATTGACCACAACATAGGCGGAATCCGTAAGCTCGATTCCGATCTTGGCAATGGGGGAATCCAGGGGACCCATCGAGAACGGGATCACATACATCGTCCGACCCTGCATGCAACCGGAATACAAACCGGTCATCATCGTCTTCATCTCATTGGGATCCGCCCAGTTGTTGGTCGGGCCTGCATCTTCTTTGGCCTGAGAGCAGATGTAGGTGCGATCCTCTACCCGAGCCACATCGCTGACATGGGAACGGGCAAGAAAACAGCCGGGACGCAACTTCTGATTGAGGGGCGTAAACGTACCCGCCTTCACCATCTCCTGGCAAAGCCGGTCATACTCAGCTTGGGAGCCGTCGCACCAATACACATTGGCCGCCTGGGTCAGCTTGGCCACTTCTTTTACCCAATCCATCAGCTTACGATTCGTGGTCGGTACAGTTGACATCATTTTCTCCTTAGGTTGCTCGAATTTGGCGGCGCAGTCTAACAGGGAAGACTCTAAAAACAAGTCTAATTTGAGGTCGCAAGAAAGCCCACGCGCAAAGCAGTTCCGTCTGGATTTTAAGGGTAATGGCGCTTACTTGACGGTTGGTGTACCGCCTTCAGGCGTCCCAGAGAAGGCCGGCTAAAGCCGGTACATCAGCGTCGGGAACCTCGCCCGCTTGCCTTATAGCAAGTGCCATTTCCCCGAAGAG
>CAIZMS010000072.1 GCA_903934155.1 uncultured bacterium
AGAATGTTCTGTGCTTGCCTTAGGACCGTCACTCCTGAACAATCCAGTCCATGAATCCAACACAAAGTTCATCCTTAGTCTGGTTCGACACCGAGTACACCAGCCTTGACCTCGAGCAGGCACACCTGATTCAAGTGGCCATGGTCATCACCGACATGCAGGGACGGCGGATCGCGCCCCCGGATCAGGATCTTGTGACGGCAGTTCGACTTCCGGCGGGGAGTTCCGTCAGTGATTTTGTGGCCAAGGAATGTCCCGACCTGGTGCAGCAGGCCCGACACGAAAGCGCTCCCAGCGCGGATGAGGTGGATGGCATGCTGACCGCACGACTGGATGCCGTGCTCGGTCCGGCACCGGACAAGATCAAGGATCGCCCCATCCTCGCCGGCAATACCATCCACGCCGACTGGTGGTTTGCCCGGCGTTTTCTACCCCGCTTTATCGCCCGGCTCCATTACCGAAATCTGGATGTCAGCACCCTGAAAATCCTCTGGCTCGACTCCAAACTGGGGCCCGAGTTTGACAAGGGAAACACCGCTCTGATCCAGGATAATTTGGACGGCTGGACACTCCCGAGTGGGACCAAGCAGCACGATGCACTCTACGATGTGATGTGTTCGGTGGCCGAACTGAACTACTACCGCCGCCATTTTTTTCTGGCGGGAGAAAAAGCATCGCTACCGGAATAGGGCGGTGGCGTTCTCTGACAGGATTTTTTGGAGAAGGGGTGCGGGAAGATCCAATTCACGCAACACCCGAAGCGGTTCCGCCGGGTTTCCCCACGGTGAATCACTACCGAAAAACAACCGGTCTGCCGGATGCGCCAGAATCATCCGTCGCACCTGATCCAAGGGCAGGAATTCCAGCGTCAGGGAAATTTCAAGATTAACCGGCTTCCCGATCAACTTAGCCTCCATATCATCCCAATCACTCCATGCCCCGAAATGGGTGGCCATGAATTTCAATTTCGGGAAACGAGCCAGCAGCGCCAGACTCCGCGATGCATCCGCCCGGCGATCCCGGGGAAAGGCCATGTCAAATCCGGTATGTGCCACCAGCACAAGTCCGGCCGCCTCCACCGCCCCATAAAACGGATCAAATACCGGATCAGCCAGATCAAATCCCTGGTAATAAGGATGGATCTTGATCCCCTTCAAGCCCGCTGCCTTAACTTCCCCCACCCGTGCCACCGCCAGGGGATCCCCCGGATAAATTGATGCCAGGGGAATCAGCCGGTCAGTCCGTATTGCCAGTGACCACTTCAGGATAGGATCAAACTGTTCGGGCTTGGTGGCAATGGAACAGATAACGGACTGATCCACTCCTGCTGCATCCATGGAGCGAAGGAGCCCAGCCACCGTTCCATCCGAAAAAGCCTTGGCATTCCCCACTTCGAGATGAGCCATCGCTCGTGGCGCCAGGGAATCCGGAAAGGCATGAGTATGGACGTCAATGATCATCCTGGCTTTTTGACGAAGGGGGAGATGGCCCGCAATTTGCTGACAATGGGGGGTAGATTCTTCAGGGTATACGCAATCTCCTCGGCGGTCGTAAACCGGCTCAAACTGAACCGAACCGATCCATGAACCGCCGTGAAGGGCACTCCCATGGCGCGAAGCACATGCGAGGGCTCCAGGGAACCCGAGGTGCAAGCGGAACCCGAGGAGGCCGCAATCCCCACATCGCTCATCATATACAGAATAGATTCGCCTTCGATATATTCGAAACTGATGTTCAGGGTGTTGGGCAGCCGGTTGACCCGATCACCATTAACCCGCGAATCCGGGCAGGTGGCCAGCAACCCCGCCTCAAGCTGATCCCGCAGTGCCGAAACGGCTGTCATCTCCCGACCAAGAGACGCACCCGCCAATTCCGCCGCCTGCCCCAGTCCCACGATATAGGGCACATTCTCAGTACCGGCCCGTCGGCTATCTTCCTGGTGCCCCCCCAGCATGAAGGGCTGGAGCCGGGTTCCCTTGCGCACATACAACACGCCAATTCCCTTGGGCGCATGAATTTTGTGACCGGAAAGAGACAACATGTCGACGGGGATCTTCCGGACATCAATGGGCAGCTTTCCCACCGCCTGCACGGCATCGGTGTGCAGAACCCCGCCCGCAGCCTTCACCATGGCGGCGATTTCAGGTATCGGAAAAATCACGCCCGTCTCATTGTTTGCCCACATCACACTCACCACAGCCGGGCCGTCCCGGAGCGCCTCGCCCAGCTGAACCAGATCCAACTGCCCTGCCGAATCCACCCCGATCTCGTGCACCCGATGCCCCCGCTCGCCAAGGTAGCGGCACGGACCCAGAACGGCAGGATGCTCCACACGCGTGGTGATGACATTATATCTCGCCCCCAGCGCCTCGGCCGCGCCACGAATGGCCATGTTGTCACTCTCGGTCCCGCAGCTGGTGAAAATAATTTCCGAAGGATCGGCATGAATCAGTTCCGCAACCTGCCGACGTGCCCTATCGATGTGCTGCTTCACTTCCCCGCCAAACGCATGCATGCTGGAGGGATTCCCCCACTGGTCCCGAAAGAAGGGCATCATCACCTCGATCACCTCGGGCGCAACAGCGCTGGTGGCATTGTTATCCAGATAGATGGTCTTCATTCCCGAACCTCCTCCAC
>CAIZMS010000073.1 GCA_903934155.1 uncultured bacterium
CAGCGGTCGGGCCGGAATTTTGAGGCCGGACCGATGGCGGTGACTGGCACGACCCTTGCGGCCCGCCAGTACCGATCCCGCGAAGCGGGACTTCGAGGACGGCTACTGCCGGACGAGTTCTTGGCGCTTGAAAGGGACGGACGGACCGAAGCGTTTGTGGAAACCGCAACCCTGGAGGCGGACCCCACGTAGCGGGGCGAGACGGCCCCACCGGTTCGGACGCGTGTGCGAGGCTTTTGCGAGCACGAGCCGCCGCACATTTGCCATTTTGCGGGGGTGAGGTACGAACCTCCGCAATATGGCGCGGCGGCGAAAGCGTCCGATCCGGTGGGGTCGCGAGCGCGAAGCGGACGACTCAAGGGTGAGGATTGGAACAATAAGCGTCGAGCCGACCGGCCCTTTGAAGCGCCGGTGTGCATAGGGTGTCATTAGGGAGACCGAAGGTCGGGAGCGGAGCCGACGGCGCGGCACCTGGCCTTTTCCTCCGCAGGTGCCGTGACGGAGGCGTAGCGGATAGATTTCAGGTTTGTGAGGGCGAAGTGTTGCGCTTGAGTTGACGGATCCAAGAGGTTATAAAGCCCCATCATGAAAAACCCCATAGACCGCATGAAAGACCCGTTTTACGCGGGATTAATGTTCCAGATCGAGAGCATCATTTGCCAGGTCGATAATGACGCAAAAATCAACGGACTTCAATTGACCGACTCCCAAGTTCGGTCTTCGCTCATCATTGCACAGGCTCGCCGATAGCGGCAACGCGATACCGCTGGATAAATGCTTCCAAATCCTGGAGGCGAAAGCGGATTGTCCTGTATCCCAATTTGACGAACGCCAATCTTTTCCGCCGCCGCAGGTCGCGGAGTTCGTCAGCACTGATTTTCAACAGTGTAGCGGTTTCATCGGGTGTCAGCATCTCACTCTTAAACAGCAATTCGGTATCCTGCGTCATTTGATTTTTCGCCTTTTCTCCGGGCGGCGTATTACCACCCTCCACTATATGGCAAAAAATCAACTTCCTCTGTTATCCGGCTTGGGCAATCAACGGGATTACCTTCACATCCTCGGGCGCTGGACGGATATTCCAGTAGCGATCGGCATCCTCCGGTGTCACCAGGTCAAGATAGTGGCCATACAGGACATCAGCCTTATCAGCATGCCCCATTTCAATAACCAGGCGTTTCATGTCCTGAAATTTGGCAAGATGGCATGAGGCGAACGTGTGGCGCATTCCGTTATGGACCCACTTGACTCCACTGGTACTGATAACCTTTGCCACCCCACGGCGATATGTCATCAACGGGATAGCCACCGGGCCGGATTTTTGGCGATAAGAAATCAACCACTCGATTAAATTGTCCGTCATCGTGATGAACCGCTGACGTCGTTTCTTGGCCACAGCCGGAATAATCCGGATTCGCTTGCTCTCAAAATTAATGCACTCCCAAGTGATCCCTTGGATCTCGGAAGTCCGGAGCCCCGCGAAAAAGCCCAGCGCCAGCATGGGTACGATGGCCGGTGCTTTGGCAGCCGCCCCCGCCATGATTTTGGAGGCATTGCCAACGGTAAAGACCTCCGTCATCTTTTCATCGACATCAGGACGCTCAATGGCATCGCTGTCAGCCGGATTGACTTCGACCAGCTTCAGCCGCTTGGCGTAATTGAAAAAGCCCGTGAGATAGGTCAAATAATTGATCTGGGTTGTTCCCACATAACCATGGGCCTTTACCCATTCATTAATTTCATGGGTGGTGATTGTGTGAACATGGCGGGATCCGAATTGCTTCGCAAAAACGTTAATCCGGAATCGGATATCCTTGATGTACCGGGTCCGCTTGCCCTTCTCGGTCTTCACCTGGACATATTCATCCAACAGTTCCTGAACTGTTTTCACGCCCCCAGCGGGCTTGTGGTGGCTTTTCCAGAAGGAGACAGCATTGGACAAGGGGCTGCCGTCCAATTCCGTTTTAGCGGCAACGTACTCCTTTAAGATGGCCTCCAAGGATAACCCTTCAGGCATGATCCTCAGTGCCTTAACGGCATCATGCCGTTGATCCTCTGTAAGCGACAGGGAAGCGGTACCTTCATTGCGTAACCGGTTGATTTCGACTTCAGCCCAGGTCTTGGCTTCAGCCAGTGTTGCCTCGGTATGGCGGATCCTTCTTTTCTGCCAGTTGATTTCAACTTGCCAGCCGCTTTCCCGCTCCCGTATGATCCCGCCCTTATGCGTAACCATCTTGCCATAGTGTTTGCTCATTTTGAGACCGCCCTTTCCGGGACGGCAGCCCACTGCCGTCTCACAAGGGTCAATGTCCCAAAAATGTCCCAACGCGTCAAGAGTGGTTTCGCTATGACAGTCATAAGACGTTGATATTATTTACTTTACCCCCGTAGCTCAGCTGGATAGAGCATCGGATTTCTAATCCGGCGGTCGCAGGTTCGAACCCTGCCGGGGGTGCCAGTCCAAATTGGAGAAGTGCGATATGCGATATGCGGTGATTATGGCGGGGGGATCGGGAACCCGATTGTGGCCGATGAGTCGGGAATGTC
>CAIZMS010000074.1 GCA_903934155.1 uncultured bacterium
ACTGGAGCTATCACTATGCCCGCCGCCAGTGGAACTTACGCGATGACAACACCCTCCGGTACCGGTTCCTTGCCGAATTCGACAAGGGAATGATGACCCTCTGCCGGGACTACCGGCTGATCGAGACACCCGGCCCCCATTTCCTCAAGGAGCATATCTCCGATCAAACTCTGGCATTTGAACGCGCAGGCCTCATTTTCATTTTCAATTTCAGCCCGGACAAGTCGTTCACCGACTATCCCATTCCCGTTCCGCCTGGAAAATACCGACTCCTGCTCGACAGCGATGCCGCCGCCTTCGGTGGCTTTGGCCGGATCATCCCTTCCCAGGACTACATCGAGATCAACGGAAAGATTTCCGTCTATCTCCCCTCCCGGACCGTGCTGGTTCTGGCTCCTGAAATACCCGACGGCAAGAAACCGCGCGCCCCCCGGGCCAGCCAGCCCCGCAGCAAAAAGAAAACGGCATGAGCACATCGGGTCAGCCCCCCTGCCGGGGACATCTCTTCCACCGCACCGCCATGCTGGTCGGCAAACCCGCCATGGATCGCCTGACCTCCGCCAAAGTCGCGGTATTCGGCGTGGGCGGAGTGGGCAGCTGGGCGGCGGAAGCGCTTGTTCGATCGGGCATTGAACAGCTCACGCTCGTGGACTCGGATGTGGTGTGCTCCACCAACATCAACCGGCAACTTCAGGCCACAGCGCTGAATATCGGAAGGCCCAAGGTCGAGGAACTGAAAAAGCGGCTCCTGGAAATCAATCCCGGCGCCCGGATCGAGGCCCGCCACATCGCCTACACAACCCGGACCTGCGATCAGTTTGATATGCGTTCATTTGACTATGTCCTGGACGCCATTGATAGTCTCCAGAACAAAGTCCTTCTGATTGAACGCTGCCTGGATGCCGGGGTCATGATTTATTCCTGCATGGGAGCAGGCGCCAAACTGGATCCCACCCAGGTCAAGGCCGGCCCGCTGTCGCGTACCCGCATGTGCCCCCTGGCCAAGATGGTTCGGAAACGGCTTGGCAAGAAATGTGTCTCCAAGGAATTCCTTTGCGTGTACAGCGAGGAACCGCCCCGGGAACCAACCTTGGAAACTTTCTGCGGAACCGGGCAGTGCGCCTGCAGTCATCCTCCGAGCCTCCCGGACGACGATCATCCCGACTGGTGCGCCCGGAAGACGCGGGTAAACGGAACCGTGGTCCATGTCACCGCCGTCTTCGGATTCACCCTCGCAGGCCTGGTCATCCAGGACCTCACCCGTCCCATACCTCGCTCACCTGATCCGGCGGCGCCACAACAACCGTGACATGGTAATGGCCGGCCTTGGCCAAGGCCTCGAAAACGGTCTTCCGCGCCAGTTCGGGATGGTTGCATTCCCCGCTCAGGTGCGCCAGAAACACCGCCTTCAGATGCGACCCGGCAATCTCCGTGACCAATTCCGCCGCATGCTGGTTGGAAAGATGACCCTGCCGGCCACTGATACGCTGCTTGAGATGCCAGGGCCGGTCGGCGTCTTTCAACATCTGCTCATCATGATTGGATTCAATGACCAGGACATTGCAGGCCCGGAGCCGTTCCCGGATCAACCCGGTCACCATGCCCATATCAGTCACCACCCCGACCCGGGTATCGCCTTGGGCAATGACAAAGCCAACCGGATCATACGCATCATGGGGAACCGTGAAGGGATTGATAGTCAGGTCCCCGATCTGGAACACAGCCCCGGTTGAAAAGACATTCCAGGGCAGTTTCTTTTCGCCTGCCCGCGCTTCTATCCCGTCAATCGTGCCGCGGTTGGCGTAGAGCTTGATGCGGTCGCCTTTGTTCAGAACCGCCAGTCCGGAGGTGTGGTCGCTGTGCTCATGCGTCACGCAAATGGCGCAGATGGAGTCCAGGGACGCCCCGCACTCGGCCAATCGCTGCCCTGTTGCACGACCACTCAGCCCGGCATCCACCAGGATTCCCGTCTGGGCCGAAGCCACATACGTGCTATTCCCCCCGCTCCCGCTTCCCAATACGCAAACCCGCACACGCCACCTGTCCTTTTCGTCTTTCCAACACCATATCAAATATTAATGGTCGCGACATAGTCTATACATTCACCAAACTGGTGGACGCCGACCTCCGGGCGGCGTCAGATCGCGCCCGGAGGTCGCGCTCCACCTGGAGAATGGCCTCACACCCTTTCTCCTTGTGACTCCAGGGGCCCAAAGTTATAGTTACCCCATGGCCCAGCAGACCCTCCATCTTAGTCAGGAACAACGCCTTAGCATGGTGTTGGCGCCCCAGTTGCGCCAGTCCCTCGAAATGCTGCAGTCGCCTGCCATGGAACTGAGGGCCATGATCCGGGCCGAACTGGACCGGAACCCAACTCTCGAGGAACTTCCCGCCGATACCCCTCCGGTTGAAATCGAAAAGGTGAACGCCGAAATCGAAGA
Organism: uncultured bacterium; assembly: GCA_903934155.1. Classification (GTDB taxonomy): domain Bacteria; phylum Verrucomicrobiota; class Kiritimatiellia; order CAIKKV01; family CAITUY01; genus JAABPW01. The sequence continues at coordinate 2,442 of CAIZMS010000074.1, forward strand.
GCACAAGTCGATGGACTTCACCAAGGAGTTCGAAATCCTCACCCGTCTCGACGACGAGTGGAAGGATTACTTCTTTCAGCAGCGCGAATACCAGCCTCACTCCTCCGAAAGCACGGAAAAACAGACCTTCCTGTACGACTCCATCACCCAGGGGGAATCCCTTCAGGAACATCTGCTCCATCAGCTCGCACTCACCGAATTCAACACCACCGACAAGGCGCTCGGCGAACTGATTATCGGCAGCATCAACGAGGATGGCTACCTGACCTCCAGTATCGAGGAGCTCGCCGCCACATGCGGCGCCGATGCCGGACACCTTCAGGACATTCTTTTGGTGATCCAGGATTTCGATCCCCTTGGCGTCGGTGCCCGCGACCTCCGGGAATGCCTGCTGTTTCAACTGGAGCGACTGGGCAAGGCGGAGAGCACGGCAGGACGCATTGTGAATGCCCACCTGGAGCGCCTGGCCGCCCATAAACTCCAGGATATCGCCAAAATCATCAAGGTTTCCAACGAGGAGGTGCAACTCGCCGCCAACTTTATCGCCACGCTGGAACCGAAACCCGGCCGCGCCTACAGTTCGGAATCTTCCCCTTACATCACCCCGGAAGTGGTCGTCCTCAAAGTTGAAGATCACTATGTCATCGTCATGAACGATGATGACCTGCCCCGCCTCCGGATCAGCAAACATTATCGCTCGCTCATGAATGACACCCATACCGGGCAGGAAGTCCGCGACTACATCCAGGAGCGGGTTCGTTCCGGCGCCTTC
>CAIZMS010000075.1 GCA_903934155.1 uncultured bacterium
CCTCGGGCTTGGCGGCCGGTGCCGCCGCTGTTTCCACGTAGTTGAGCTTCAGCGTGGTGATGGTGTTTTTCAGCAGGCGTTCCTCGTCCCGGTCGAGGTTCCCCTTCGTCTTGGCCTCGATCATCTCCACCATGTCAATGGTCGCCTGGGCGGCGTCCAGGTTCAGTTCCGTTTTGCCCGTCATCGGATTAATGATTTTTCCCAAATGTTGCATGGCGGAAGAGGACAGCATGATGACCAGTTGCATGAACATGGCCTTGTGCATTTCAGCGGGGGCAGGATCTGGCATAAGTTTTCCTTACTTCGCCGGGTTCCGCACGACGAACAGGCCGGGTGACGCCTTTTTGAAGGTCCGGTCGGTGTACATCTTGACATTCAGGGCGTTGATGGGTTCCTGCGAACGCCACTGGTAGCCCTCGCTGAGACTGGCTTCATAGAGATCCTGAACGGACATGGGCCGTTCGGATTTGGTCAGGATGGTGGTGATCAGTTCCCGGAGGCTGGGTTGGGCCTTGCGCGGCAGGCGCATATTCCGGATAGAGACGCTCAGGGGCGGTTCGCGCTTTTGAGCTTTCTTCAGGATTTCCGCCATTTCCACTTCCAGAACTTCGATCTTCCGGCGGATGTTCATGATTTTCTTCAGGTCGTCGGCTCTCAACTCATTTAAATTGATCATGGTCACTCCTTTATCGTTATTTATACGAGCATTATACATAGAGATAATGATGGGGCAACTAGTATTTTACTGATTATAGAAGGGGCTTATGTCCATGAGGGAATGCAGAGGGCATTTGTCCCGCGTTATGCCCCTTGGATTCCGGCGAGGCGCCTGTTATGATCCGTCAAAAGAGGAGAGTCCATGAGCGAGCTCGATAAACTTAGGATTCGTGATTTAAGGGTTCGGTGCCGGGTTGGGGTGACCGCTGAAGAACGGCGCCTGCCTCAGGATGTTCTGATTACGGTGACGATGCATGTCGATCTCCGAAAGGCCTGCCGAAACGACAGGCTGCGCGATACGGTTGATTACAAGGCGGTGAAGAAAGCCGTTCTGGCGGAGTGCGAGAAGAAGTCGTTCCGGTTGATCGAGCGGATGGCCCAGCGGGTGGCTGAATTGGCCCTGGTGGATTCCCGCGTCAGGCAGGTCGATGTGGTGGTTCAAAAGCAGGGGGCGCTTCGTTTTGCCCGGTGCAGCGAGGTGGAGATTTCCAGGAGTCAGAAGACAGGGTTGGGAGAACGGAGAAGTCGGCATGAATAAGAAACGGGTGGCGGCGCTGGTAAAGGAATTGATCCAGGAAATCGGGGAGGATCCGGCACGGGAGGGGTTGCTCAAGACGCCCGAGCGGGTGGCCGATGCCTATGCCTTCCTGACCTCGGGCTATCGAACCTCTGCACGGCGCGTGATCAACAATGCCATGTTCAATGCCGAAGCCAACAACATGGTGTTGCTGAAAAATGTGGAAGTGTACAGCCTGTGCGAGCACCATATGCTTCCGTTTTTCGGGGCATGCCATATTGGTTATATTCCCCGGAAAAAAGTACTGGGAGTGAGCAAGCTGGCGCGGATTGTGGATTGTTATTCCCGGCGTCTTCAGATTCAGGAGCGGCTGACCGCCCAGATTGCCCACGACATCATGGATGCGATCAATCCCGAAGGCGTGGGGGTGGTGATGGAATGCCGTCACCTCTGCATGATCATGCGGGGTGTCGAGAAGCAGGATTCTGTCATGGTTACCTCCTCGGTTCTCGGCAGCTTCCACAACGACACCTCGACCCGCTCCGAATTTCTCAGCCTGGTTGGGAAATAAGCACGTGTTTTGCGGCCGAAATTTTCTTGGGGTGAAGCGGGGCCTGTTCCTCGGGATTGTCCTGTTGGCCGTCTGGGTGGTGGTCCGGCACGGCCTGGCGCTCTGGCTTTATTCTCCTGATGGGCATGCGTCGTTGTGGCGGTTTTTTGCAGTGACATTTGCCGTGTGGATTGCCCCCGGGTTGTGCTGGTTTCGGTGGGGTATAAAGGCCTGTCCATCATCCCTGGATTATGTATTGGGAGTGTTGGCCGGGAGTGTGACGACCAGCGGGTTGCTCGTCTGGTCGTTATATTTCCTGGGTCTGTATACGGTTTCTGTCGCTTGGATCCTCGTGGTGGCTTTGGTTGTTCTCGGACTGGTGGCCTTTCCCTGGCACGCCCTGGTGAAATTACCGCTTCGCGTTTGTCGATCTGTGGAATCCCTTTCCTGGGTCGAGCTTTTGGTTTTGAGCCTGCTGGTGTTGTTCGGGGTGTCGATGTGGGTTCAGGCAACGGGCTCGCCGCTCACGAGTTGGGATGCGATTATCTCATGGGACAAATGGGCTTGTGACATGGCGGAACGGCAGGGCTTTGGTAGCTACCTGTTGGGGGGGTATCCTCAACTGTTGCCGTCGCTGTGTTCGGTGTCCTACAAACTGGCAGGATCCTGGGGGGGGAGCTTTCCGGACGAGCCATTATTGATGCACGGCTACGCGGCGCCCTTCGCGATTCTTCTGCTGATTGCTTTTATCCGGTTGTGTCGGGCCTGGGAAGTTCCGTGGGTTCCCGGTATTCTTTTGTGCGTCAGCATCGGATCCCTCCAGAAATGGTGGATTTCAGGCTATGTTGATGTTCCCGCCACGGCCCTGATTGTGGCGGCGACGGCCTTGTTGTCATCCCTTGCGCGCGGGACTTTTGTCATGAAGAATCGGTGTGCGACCGTTGCCTGGATCGGGGTGGTGTTGTTTGGGGTTGGCTTCATCAAGGGGTACGGACTCATGTGGGTGATGTTCATCCCGATCCTGGCGGGACTGGCGGCCCGTCGAGCGGGTGCCCTGCCCGTATTTGACTGGAAACTTCTGGCCGCAGGGGTCGGATTGGCTTTGGTGCTGATGGCGCCCTTCTATAGTCATCAACGGTTCCTGACAAACCATATAGGACGGGTCGATTCGAGCCCGAGGCTACATACCTTCACAGTGCAGGTTGATAAATCGGCAATGTATGACCGGTCCCTAAAGGCTGGGAGCGATCGGATCAAGGAGGCGCTGGATGAAATGGGCGCCCCGCGCGAAGGCTCTTCTGGATGGATCCCGCCGACCGTACGGCGCGTCATGATCGGGGTTGGGATTGTGGCCGGCTGTCTTCCCGGGGGTGCCCCGTTACTCGGGGTTGCGGCGGCGTTTCACTGGTGGGTATGGGAGAAGACGGCCGCCTACGACTGGCGTAATGCGCTCCCGGCATTGGTTATGTTTTGTTTCCTGTGTGGTTTGGGGTGGGGCCGACTGGGCCGGCGATGGGGATCCCTGGTGGGGACGGTGGCGGCTGTGCTGATTGCCTGGCCTTGGTTGGCCCGGGAGGTGCCCGGACTGTTTAGGCAGGTCGCTTTCGCAGGCTCCCGCAAAAGCGTGAGCGTTTGGGCTGAACCGGTTGATAGGCGATTGAGGAGTGTGGCACCCCACCAGTTTGTGGCCCGTGTGATTGCGGAACAGTCACCCTTGGGGAAGCGAGCTCACCTGTTTTATGCGCCGGATGAGCTGTATCGTCATCTGGGGCGGCGGGGTGTTTATACGCTCAAGGGGAATGTCTTTACGGATGTGCAGGCGGGTGATCTTCTGCTGTGTAATAAAAATGACCCGGAGCCCTTGGACTTTACTCCCATCGCCACGGTGCGATTGCCGGGGTATGCGCGACTGTTATGCTGCAAGCCGGTGTTCACTCTGGCCGTGTGGAGTGTGGCTCAAAGCGAGGGAGTGACCGTATCGTCCGCCGCTTCCGGTGTGACGGTGAAGGGACGGGGCTGGCTGGATTTGAAAATTGATTCACTTGTGGCGGCAGACTCCGGGGATTCGATCCTCCTGGCGGTTCAATTCAAGGCGCCGGAAGAGGCGGCCGCCTGTTCTCTTGAGTTGCCGGATTCCTGGGACACGATTACCAATATCCGGTCCCGTGTCTGTCCTGTTACCGATGGAGTTTGGATCAGAACCTGGGTTTGGCTGGATCGTGGTGAAGGGTTTGTGTCGGGAAACCAGTTTGACCGGCTTGTTCGGTTGAGGGTGAATACGGATGGGGCAATAACCCTCGTGGGTATCCAGGCCGAGCTTCTGAAGAATACCCCATAATATCGAGTGCTGCAGAATCGCTTCACTCTTGCCTCTTGGGCGCAAATCGGACACTCTATACGGCTTATGAATACGAAGCGCAGTCGGTTATATGTCGTCATGGGCCCTCTGCTGGGCATTCTGGCGCTGGTTCTTTACGCAATGACGCTCAGTCAGGGAGCCTATCCCGGCGAGTCCGCCAATATGATGGTCACGGAACTGGGATTGAACCCGCTTGGCCTCTCAGGGCATTTGATCGGGAGTTGGGTGGTTAGCCTGGTTTCCGGGTTGCCGATGGGCTCTGTTTCCACCCGGTTGAATGTCCTGAGCGCGGTTTGTGCGGCAGGAGCGGTCGGGTTGTTTTTCCGGATACTGGCCGACGCCGTGTGGGCGGTGATTCCGGTTACCGATCTGAATGTTCGTGCCGCAAATCGAGCTTCCCTTCTGGCGGGGGTGGTCGGAAGCGTCGCGCTGATGGGGGCGATCCCCTTCTGGTATGCGGCCAACCGGTTCCATCCCGCGACATTTGACCTGTTACTCCTGTTCATCCTGACGAAACTTCTGATGACCTTTATCCGTCGGGCCTCGGTCTGGGTGGGCTTGGTGTTTGCCTTTCTCTACGGGGCGATTGCGGTTGAGTTTGCTACCCTGGTTGTTTTTGGCCCGCTGGTTCTGATGGGATTGTTCTACGCCCTTTGGATCAATGGCGACTTGCGTTGGGGGCGGGTTCTGCCCTTGGCGGGATGCCTTCTGGTGGGGATGCTTTTTTATGGTCCTGCGGCGTGGCATTTGCAGGGGTCCCAAACCTTCCAGTTAAGTCAGGGCGGCGGATTTTGGCAGGCGCTTGTCTATGTCCTGAAAGGACAATACCAGCTCATCGCCAAAAGCCTTCCCCAGGTTGGCTGGCTTCTGGTTATCATTGTGGGTATTGTTCCCTGGCTTGCCGTCCTGGTGGTCGGGCGCCGCGGGTTGAATGAGGAAAAGGACTGGGGACTCTACATCCTGCATCTCATTCTGACCGGTGTGGTGGTGGCGGTATTGTTCAATGTTCCCTTTTCTCCCTGGCGCATTCTGGGTCCCTGGCGGCTGTTGGTGACCCCCTATGTTCTCCTGGCCTTTACCCTCGGGTACCTGGCGGCCTATTGGTCGCTGATTTCCCGCCTGTCCTTTCAGAACGCCGATGAGGATGAGACCGGCAAACTCTGGTGGCGCGAGTATGGCGGCCTGTTTCCGGCGATTCTGTTGCTGTCGGCTACGGTAACGGCCGGAGTTTTGAATTTTCCAGTGGCGGATGCTCGTCCGGCGGGAGTGGTCAATGCCTATGCCCGTTCCGTGGTGAAGGCGGCCGCCGGGCGTGAGTGGCTGGTGACCGACGGGACCCTCGACAGTAATTTCCAAATTGCGGCTCATGAAACCGGATCTCCTCTGCGTCTTTTCAACCTTCAGTTGGGAAACAATGTCCTTTACATGAGGAGCCTGGCGAAGTCGTTTGACGATGTCCGGCTGAAGTCTCTGGCCGAAGTGGATGGACTGGCGTTCATGCGGCAATGGGTGGAGACGGATTCCCGGTTTTCCGAAAAAACGGTTTTCCTGAGTTTTCCCGACCTGTGGCTTTCGGCCGGGATGCAGCCGATTCCCGACCGGATGATGTTTTCCGGGGTTCGTGCTCTTTCCGAGGTAGCCCCCGAGGCGCTGTGGGCCCGGCATCAGGAGTATTGGACATCGCCGCTTCTGGCGGATCTGATCCGGCTCCGGAAGACGGATCCCATGCTTTCCCAGACGGCGGGTGCGGTGATCCGGCATCTGAGTATGGTGGCCAACAATCTTGGTGTGGTGATGGAGGATGCCGGGTGGCGGAAGCAGGCCTATGAGGCGTATCTCAAGGCCCGCGAATTGGAGCCGAACAACATCAGCGCGATGTTAAACCAGTTGACAATGGTGGAACGCGGATATGCCGCACCGGATTCGGCGAAGATCAAGGAGGACTTCAAGGAGTTCACCAAGACGCTCAAGCAGAAGCTTCAAATCTGGCAGTTGTCGCGCGTCTACGGGTATGTCCGGATGCCCGAGGCTTATGCCAACCTCGGCATGACCTGGGCGTTTTCGGGGCAGCCGGGCATGGCGGTGGCGGGATACAAGCGGGCCATTGAGC
>CAIZMS010000076.1 GCA_903934155.1 uncultured bacterium
ATGATGATCCAGGATGCCGCCCTGATGCGGCATGCCATTGAGGAACTCTTTGAGATCCGCCCCCTCGAGGCACCGCCCCGCCTGGAGGCCGACCCGGAGCCAGACGACGAACCGCTTTCTCCCGGGGAAGAAAATTAAAAGGCGCGGAGAGGTTACTCTTCGCGCCTTTCAACACTCTTGAGGCTAACTCAGCCCTTGACGATCTTATTCGACCGGATGCATGCGGTGCAGACCGTCTTGCGCTTCACGCCGCCATTTTCCATGACGCGGATGCGCTGCAAATTGGGAAGAAACTTCCGGCGGGTAATGCCCGTTGTATGCAACCCGATACCGCCCTTGGCCTTGGCCAACCCATGACGCACAATCCGGTTACCCGTGCTCAGCGTCTTCTTACAAACTTCACATTCCCTGCCCATCGGTCATCTCCTTGAATTGATAGGGCGCGAATAATAGGTATCCACCCGCCCGGGCGCAAGCTAAAAAGAGAGAGCCCCCCCGCCCACGCCGTTTCCGGAGGGAATAAACACCTCCACGGTCGCCGTCTCGGTGGTGCTGGCGGTCTGCCAGTCCAACCGAAGCCGGGCAGCTTGGGGAAATAACCGCCGGGCTGACGAAGTCCATTGGTTCGTCCATCCCGATTCTGTCAGAACCGAAACTTCCCACGCCGTTACCCCTTCCAGCACCCCGTTTGAGGTCGCCGGCCCCAGGGCATCCGTTCCCCACAGGCTAACACTCTCCCTCATCAAAACAGAGGCGCCGGATACGCTATACCGGATCCGGTGAATTTCGAGTTTTGAAAAGTCATCCTCCGGCAAGGGGATGCTCCCCACGAAAAACTCCAGGGAGCAGAGGCCGGGGGCATTGGTGTCATGGGCAGGATTCTCCACCTTGAAAGGCGGCAAATTAGAGAAGGGCGCCTGGGCGCAACCAGCCAGATCGTGCCGGATTTGATCGAGAGCCGCAGCACCTGCCTCATTCCGACGTTCCTGCTGACGGAGGAGCGATGCGGTGATCACCAGATAGAGGGAAACAGACGCGGCAAAAACCATTGTGGCAACGGAAATTGCCACCAGTAACTCGATCAGCGTCATGCCCCGTGTATGCGTGCCGCGGGTCATGTCCCCTCGAATCAGGTAAAAAGACGGATCACGAAGAAAACCAGTCCCGCCAAAACCAGCACAAGGAGGCTGATGGTCAGGATCACCCAGGGCTTCCGGCTGTCCCGCCGATTCCCGAACGGCGAAGCCGTGTGAAAACTCGCCGGAATATGAACCGGTTCGGCCATCACCTCAATCTTCGCGGTATCTGAAAATTCAGGGGCGGGTACTTCAACATCCTGCCCGTCAAACATCAGCTCGATGCCACCGACCTGGATAATGTCCTTGGGCTTGAGCGCCACACGGGAAACCGAAGCTCCGTTGAGGCGGGTTCCATTGGTGGATCCGAGATCAACCAGGGTATACCGTCGATCCTCGCGAACAACGCTGCAATGGCGCCCTGAAATCGAGGCATCGTCAATGGGAATTTGATTCTGACTCTGGCGACCGATGTGTGTTTCGCCCTCCGCCAGCTCGAACTTTTTCCCCTTTACCGTACTCGACATTCCAATGATGACCGCCATAGAAGTCCTTTCTGCCCGCTCAGATAATCATAGTGTCACGATTAACACCGGGTGTCAATCATACCGCCCCGCTCTTATCCGGCCATCTGGACACCCAAAAGGCGACCGATCCCGTAGGTGACCGCAGCGGCGCCAAGGCCGAACACGATTTGCCGGGATCCCGACACCCAGAGACTCCGCCCCGTCACCAGGGTGATTCCGGCCCCGATCAAAAACAGCCCCACCGTACTCACCACCCCGCTCCACAGCACGGCTGTCGTCCCCTGCGTGAAAAAGAACGGGGAAATCGGAATGATGGCCCCCACGGCAAAAAGCAGAAACGAGGTCGAGGCCGCCACCCAGGCCGACCCGCCCAACTCATCGGGATCCATCCCCAACTCCTCCCGACTCAATGTATCCAGCGCGTGAACCGGATCGGAAAGCAACTGATCTGCAAAGATTTTGGCCTGTTCAGGGGACAGTCCCTTGGACTGGTAAATCAGGGCCAGTTCCTCCTTTTCCTCCTCGGGCGACTCCGCCAGTTCCTGCCGTTCAACATCCAACTGGCGGGTATACAGTTCACGGGAGCTCTGGACCGACAACCATTCGCCCATCGCCATCGAAATGGCGCCCGCCAGGAGCCCGGCCAGACCCGTAATCAGGATCGCGTGCGAGTCCATGGCCGCCCCGGCCACACCCATCACCAGGCTTAAGACAGAGACCAGGCCGTCATTGGCACCCAGCACACCCGCCCGCAAGGCATTGCCTCCCGTGGACCGATGCCGTCCCTCCAGTCGGGCTACCGCACTCCCCGCCAAACCACCGGTTTGCCCCGCCAACCTTTTGAAAATCCGGGCATGCGACCGCTCTTCCGCCGCCATTCCGGCTTCGCCAGCCTCGGGTTGGGCATCATAGCGCGTGCCTGCACCCTGCTCGATTCCGGCGATCGTGGGCAGAACAAACCGGACCCCGAACCGCGCTGCCAGCCAACCCAGCATCCAGGTTCGCCAATCCCCCCCGGGGGAAGGAACCGCCACCCCCGCATCACGAAGGCGCTGTTCCCACACGTCGGCGTGCTTGCGCTCGGTGGCGGCCAATTTCCGATACAAGGTGGAGAGGTCTGGATTTTTCTCCACACCTGCCAACTGCTCATACAAGATCACCGCATTGCGCTCTTCCTTCAGGTTAGCCCGGTACCGGGCCACATCCGCACGACTTACCATACCGCCTCCCTCTCGTTTCCGACTACTCTATACTGCCCCCTTCATCCTTACGATCTGCACCCGTCGAATACACTCGAAACCCCTTGGCTGAGGAAGAGTCCACCTTGTACTGGTAAGACTGACCCCACGGATCTTTCGGTTCTTC
>CAIZMS010000077.1 GCA_903934155.1 uncultured bacterium
AAAGCGGCGTCGAGCCGCCGCACTCCAAAAAGTTCACAAAAGAGGCCACATCGCTTAACTTAGCGCCATTCTAGCCTGTCACCTTGTTCTTCCCGTCGAAGGCCTCGCCCGTAAGGTCGGCGCTCTGGAAAGCCGCTACGACGCCAGCTTCCGAGCCGTCTTTGATGCCATTCGCGCCCTTATGGAGTCGCCGGCCCCACCCCGAAAACGCATCGGGTTTTAGTAGTGACGAGGGGCGGAATGGGGTACCCCCCCCGAAATTCCTTGCCCGAGCCCTGCCCTTTCTTTATACAACCCGGCATGAAATTTCTACTGGTCAGGCCACCGGTTTTTCTCCGGGTAGCGGAACGGTTTCATGCGTTCCTCCACCTGGAGCCGCTTGACCTTGAAATCGTCGCGGCCGGAATCGGGCCCGGTCATGAAACCCGGATCCTCGATCTGACCCTCAACCAGCGCTCGGCCATGTCCGATTTTGAATCGGTTATGAAAATGTTCGCCCCTGATGTCGTCGGGTTCGGCGGTTATTCCAACCAGGCCGGCAATATCAAGGCGCTCGCCAGGCTCGCCAAAAAAATCAATCCCGGCGTTAAAACCGTAGTGGGCGGTATTCATGCCACCATTGTCCCGGAGGATTTCCAGCTTCCCGGCACCATTGACTGGGTTGTCCGCGGCGAAGGCTCGACGGCCATCCGGGAACTGATCACCCACTGGGAAGCCAGAACCACCGTCCCGGAAAGCGACCGGATTCTCCCCACCGAAAGCCCCAACTATACCGCCCTCGCGGCCATGCCGCCGCCCGCCCTCCCGGAATACGATTCCCTGCCCTGGCCGCGCCGCGACCTCGTGGATCGATCCCGTTATTTCTGCGTCTGGGCCGGCGATCCCGACGAGCGCGTCAAAACCCTCTTCCCTCGCGTCGCCACCCTGCGAACCAGCACCGGCTGCCCGCACCGCTGCAATTTCTGCGTGGTCCATTACCTGGCCAACGGAAAATATCTGCAGCGAACCCCGGAGGATGTTGTCGCGGAAATTGAAGCCATCCCCGAAACCCACATTTATTTCGTAGACGACGAGATGTTCATCAACGCGAAGCGGGCGGAAGCCATCGGCCGGCTCCTGCTGGAGAAGGGCATTCAAAAACGCTACATCAGCTGGGCGCGAAGCGATACGATCTGCAAGCATCCCGATCTTTTCAAGCTCTGGAAGCAGGCGGGCCTGGAAGTGGTCTATGTCGGCCTCGAGTCGCTGGAAAGCAAGACTCTCACAGATTACAACAAGGGGGTCCAACCCGATACCAACCGGCGCGCCATCGAAATCCTGCGGGAGTTTGGCATCATCCTCCACGCCGCCCTCATGGTGAACCCCGACTTCACGGCGGAGGACTTCGTCCGACTTCGCAACAGCCTGAAGGAAGTGGCCCCGGCGGAAATCTCCTTTACCGTCTTCTCCCCGCCGCCGGGCACGCCACTCTGGAACCAGCACAAGGATCGCTTCATCTGCCAGGATCCCCACGCCTTCTATGACTGCATGCACACCATTCTTCCAACAAAACTTCCGCTCAAGACCTTTTACCGCTATTTCTCGCTCCTGTATCTTTTTGGATTCCGACACAACCCCTGGCGAAGCCGCCGCATCAAGGCCCCTCTCCGGGATCTGGTGCGTCTCTTCATCTCCGGCGCCCGCTGCGGCCATGCCTTGAAAACGATCTACAAGGAGTACGACCGATCACGGTGGTAAACAAACTCCTTCTGGCCCATCCCCTGGGA
>CAIZMS010000078.1 GCA_903934155.1 uncultured bacterium
CCATGAACGCCAGGCGCGATCAGGATGCCTGTGCCATCGATGCCCCGAAGGCAACGGAGTTGGAAACACAGCAGGTCCGATGTACGCTGACCTTATGGCGCATCATCCTCGACGAACAGCCTGCCCTGGCGCGTGATTTTGATTCCGCGACGTTGGTACGCCTGCTGATGAAGCTGACCGAAGACTATGCGCCCTATACCATTCGTAGCCGCCGCGCGGAGATGGCGAACTGGGCCATTTTCGGCATGGGTGAAATGATGCATGTCAGCCGGTTTCTGCACGAGTTCCAGGCCTGCACCTATTTCAACCGTGAATGCTGGCGGTTGTGGAATGCCTGCTTCATTCAACACCGCACGCTTGATGGCGAGAATTTCGAAGCCTGGGACGAGGGCCACAACGGCATCGACATCGAGTGGGCCAATTACACCATCCCCTACATCACCCTGCCGGCGGGAACAGACAACCTCGCGCAGACCGCCTTCTGGGATCATGTAAAAAACAACCAGCGCAATTTACTCACACACATTTCACCCTGGGGTGACTACTGGCCACCGTGGGGCTCAAAAGTGCAGCCCACGCATTTTACGCTGTCCGACTGCTACCTGCGGCCGCCCGTAATCCACCCCATGAAGAATCCGCCGGATTACCTGAACCTCATCAAGGACGAGCCCGGCGCCAGGAGCCGCATCGACACCATCATGAGTGCCGGCAAACCCGCCGATACGCCGCTTCCCGACCGAACCTCCGACATCTCGCCCTATGCCGCCATGTATTATCTGCGCGACAGTTGGCAACCCGATGCCGACTACCTGCTGATGCAGAATTTCATCGACCGTTCGCAAAATCTGGTCGGGTGCGCCCGAACCGAGTACAGCGTCTCCAAGGGGCGCCGCGTTCTGGCGAACATCCATTCCCTGGCCGTGGACCGCAAACCGGACAACCGGTTCTACGGCAAACTGCGAACCGGGGGCAAGACCGATTTCTGCGGGCAGGCTGGCCGCCACGTGGTGGATACCCGATTTCATACCTCCGCCCGGTTCGATCTTGCGGAAGCGCGCCAGGATGCGCCTTATGCAACGCCCCGGATTCGGGCGTGGAAAAACGTTTACGGGCTGTATCAGCCTACGGGGAATAACCAGGATGATCCGGCGGCCATCACCGATGTCACTACGGTGCGGCAAGTCTTTGCTATTCGTGGAGAGAACCTCTATCTGGTGAGTGATCGTATCCAGAGTACGCCGGACAAGAACCATGAATACACGCAGTTCCTCACCCTGCCGGTCCGGATCGAGGAAGCCGGGCTTTCTGACCGGGTGCGGCTGTTCCAGGCGGCGGGTTGTAATCCGATCGAAGTGAACGACGCCGCCCGCCGGATTCGCACTGCGAATCCCGGCTTTGACAACATCTCGTTATATTTCTGCGGAGACGGCGCCCTGGCCTTTGCCAACGTTCTCAACGAGCAACGAGCGCATGTGGCGCTGGAGCCGCCACTGCAGCGGTTGCAGAAGGCGCTGCAACAACCCGGGATAAACTATCATCAGGTCATGGAGTCGTACGGTCAGTATCCGGTCTCGGTACGCTGGAGCGGAAAGGGCAACCAGTCGCTGGTGACGGTAATTTGCACGCGACCGCCGGTTTCGGATTTAACCAAGCAGTTCGACGACGATCTGCGTGAGATGGCGCCCGCCAACGGTGTTGACGGAGTGGCCGGATGTCGTGCGGTGACGCATACGGGCACGGAAGTCCTGTTTCAGAGTGGCCCCCATGCCGTCAACAGCCTCTCCTGTGGGCCGGTGACGGCCAAGGCAGAGGCACTGCTCGTGGTCCGGAAGCCGGATGGTCAA
>CAIZMS010000079.1 GCA_903934155.1 uncultured bacterium
CCGCATGCCCCAGGTATTGGCATGATAGGTCAGGGTGGAATCCGGCGAGACGTGCTTGAACGAGGAATGAGGATCATGCCAGACCCCGAACCAGGGATTGCTGTCAGCCCAGAACCGGGAACCGATATTGCTCAGGCAGTAGGCAGGCTTTCCAATTTTCAATTTGCCGGTGCTGCAAAGCCAGCCCAGTCCGGCCTCAAGCATGACGAAGGTTAAAATCGTGCTGATGCTTAGTCGCAACAAAAGTTTTCCGAAAGTTTTCATGGTTGATTCTCGGTGGTGGTGCTTATCCGCAAGGGGTTAAGAAAAGTTGCATGGCGTAATACTGGAGCATGGCGCGAGCGATCGCCATGAGAAAATAAAAGCGCGGGTGGGTGGATCGATGAAGAACCTGGGCGACGAAAACAAGGGGAAGTGCGGTGACCCAGGCCCAGACACGACTGGACTCCATTTTTAGGATATTGACGGACAGGGCTGTCACCAGATAGACGGCCAGAAGACTCAACAGATAGATCACCAGCGGGGAATGGATGGCGCGTTTGGCCTCAACCGGGAAGCGACGCCAGAAAAGAAAGGCGACCACGCTTCCGCTAAGTAAAAACAGATCCAGGGGACCGCCGATCATCGCGATGATCCATTGATAAGCATTAGCCATCTGGTAAAAGCCGCGGGTGTAATCCAGGGAGGTGCGGAAGATCGTCCAGTAATTCATGTGGTAGGAGACGCAGGTCCAGAGCAGGGCGGCACCCATCAGTCCGGCAGGGACCATCCAGCGGATGCACCATTCCTGAATCGTCCAGCGTTCATGCCAGGCCTGCAGGGTGAGAAACAGGCCAAAAATTCCCCCGAACAAAATCCAGTTGAAGTTCAGCATCGTCAGCACATAGAGGGTGGTGCCCAGTCCCGCCATGGCGCCCCACGGGCGTTTTGGGACGGTCGCCACCAGCCAGATGAAGGCGAGACAAAGAATGTTGAATACGGTGTAGACGGTGTCCGGGGCGAAGGTGTTGTACGCCAGGGTCGCCGGCTTCACGGCCCAGAGGGCGGCGCCCATAAGGCCGATGACCGGTGATCCGGTGACCACGCGGCCCAGAAAAAAGACAGCGAGAACGGCCAGGGCGGCAAACACCGTGGTGCCAAGCATGTAGCGGAGTCGGTCTCGCCCGATAGCTTGGGTGGCGCCAAACGGCTTGCCAAGCCAGTAGAGCGCCAGGGAGGCGCCCGGGGGATGGGTGACGCCATGAATGGAGGCGCGGAGTGAGGGTTGAATTTCGCCGAAATGTTTCAGGTACTGGCTCTTGTTCGGGATGTGCGGCATGCAATAGAGCATCGTGTTTCCGGAATCGAACCAGGCGTTGAGGAATGAGCCCTTATTCTCCAGCGGATCTGCGGCCCCATCGGGCAGGCAATTGTAGGCGAGTGGCATGGCGATGTTGAGGAGCACAAGCCAGCCCAGGGCCAGGGAGATTCGTGTCCGGGTCATGGGTGTGGAGATGAACCAGCGGCATACCATGATGAAAAGGGCGCCCAAAAGAAAAACCGCGGTAGACCACATCCAGAAATCCTGTGATTGGGCCAGATTACGAAAAGTAACTCCCCAGAGCTCATTGTCGTGCCAGGGGGCAAAAGCAAAAGGGAAAGTGGTGCGGTCGTTAAAGCCGTACGATTCAAAATAACGAACCACGCTGTTATACAATCCCCAGAGTGCCAGAGGCCGGAAAAACCAGGCCATGATTTTCCAGCCAGGCGCCTGGCACCAGGGGCGGTGGAGAAGCGGCAGGCTTTCCACGATGGCCCATGCCGCCATGAGCAGAACGGGGCATGAATTCCAGGTGAGAAGCGACATGTTATCGGGTCTCCGGATGTCTCAGAACAAACCAGTCGCCATTCCGTTCGTAAAGATCGTACCAGATACATTCGTTGTCCCGCACTTGATGGCGCAACGAGCAGGTCTTGGCGATTTCAACATCATCGAGTTCCTGATTAAACCAGTAACTTCCGATCTGATTGATTCTGGCATAACGCCAGCGCTCTTCAGGATTGGATGAGAGTCTTGAGATATTAAGGCGGGTCAGTTGGGCAGGGGTAATGGGGGTAAAGCACAGGTGATAGATGTAGCCCTGCATCATTCTCGGGAAACGAACGGAATGGACATTGGGTTGACGGGCGAGGTAGCGCATAACATCCGGAACGCCCTGTTGGAGGTGTTCCTTCAGAAAAATACTATTTCGGGCGAGACCCTTGAATGTTTTGACTGTTGAGTGTCCGAGGTAAAGGGCGAGCAAGATTGCGAAAACCGGGGCGGCGATGTGCAGGGGGATGCGACGCAGCAGATACCAGACTGTGGCGCACCCGACTGAGGTAATCAGGAGAACCTGGGTCAGCAAGTGGGTCATCCGGGCTGTGTACATTTTTTGTGTGAAGACAGCACCCGTGATCGGCGCGAGCAGGAATCCCGCCAGCATCCAGAGGGCGGCGCGGCGCCAATGACGGATATCATCCGGTGTGTTTGTCTGGCCCAGCAGGGCGAGCAGACGTCCGGGAATGAGGATAGCGGCCAGGAGGGTGGCCAACCCGAGGCTATAGAAAGGAGCGAGACTGTGCTGGACAAGAGGCA
>CAIZMS010000080.1 GCA_903934155.1 uncultured bacterium
ATGTAGCTTACTCAAATCCTCGCTTAGCTACCTGTCCAAAAAACGGGGGGAACCGCACCGCCAACTTAAGCGCTATGTCATCACCCGAGGCAAGCATCGCCCGATGCTTCAATACACATTCCCAGCACTGAACGGCATCAGAATAACGCCGCAATTGATAGAAGCAATTACCCTTTTGATTGAGAGCGGCACGAAGATTGGCATTACCGCCCTTGGCGATTAACTCATCATAACGGGTAAGAGCCTTTTCGTATTGCCCGACAGCCTGAAAAGCAGCGGCCTCGGCGAACTTATCATTTTTGCAGACGGAATTCGTCACTGAAGTCGTTATAGCACCAACCAGGAGGGTGTTTGACAAGAAAATCACAACGGTGGCTATACACAAAAAAAACCGCCGCAGAAACCGCAACGCTTCGCGCAAACCGGCAACCTCGAAAGGAACATCAATTCCTTTGGCATGCGTCTGCGTATTCTGTTCTGCCAAGTGTTTCAGAGGGTTTTTTAATTGCAGATTAATCATCAATAGATTGACTGTAAACACTGAGACATGAGTGAAAGCTATCAGTTGCCGGTTAACGCCGTCAAGATGATTACCTGATCTTCAGGGTCGCCACCCCAATGAGCGCGAAAAGGATGGAGAGGATCCAGAAACGGATGGTAACCTGCGTTTCGCTCCACTTGCGAAATTCAAAATGATGATGAATGGGCGCGCAGGCGAAAATGCGTTTGCCGCGCAACTTGAAGGAAGCCACCTGAAGAATGACACTCATCGCCTCCATGACAAATACCCCGCCCACAATCACAAGAAGAAGTTCCTGCTTGATCAGGATCGCCACCATAGCAATGGCCCCGCCCAGCGCCAAACTGCCGGTATCGCCCATAAACACCTGCGCGGGATGACAGTTGTACCACAGAAACCCGAGACTCCCCCCGAGCAGGCATCCGCAAAACACGGCCAGTTCGCCACTTCCTGGAATGTGAGGAAGAAACAGGTACTCCGCAAAGGCGCGGTGACCGGCCACATAGGCCATCACCAGGTAGGCCACGGCCACCGAGCTGGTACACCCGATCGCCAGCCCGTCAAGTCCATCGGTCAGGTTCACGGCATTGCTCGCGCCAACGATGATTACAACAGCAAAGACCACGGCCAGAAACCACCCCATGTCGGACACCAGCGGCCCCTTGAGAAAAGGCACCATCAACTCCCGGGCATGCTCACGGGTCGCGGGAATCACCAGTAGCGCCGCGCCCATCAATACTGCCCAAAGAAGCTGGAGTCCGGATTTGCCGCGGGCGCTCAGGCCTTTTGAGCTTTTCCCCTTCAACTTGGCAAAATCATCAATGAATCCGACCGCTCCCATGAATAGGAAAGTCAGCAAGGTCAGCCACACAAAAATATTGGTTGGTACCGCCCACAGCAAGGTGGACACCGTAACGGATCCGATGATCAGGATCCCGCCCATCGTCGGCGTGCCTTCCTTCTTCTTGTGCAAGTCATGAAGGGGTGCCGATTCCTCCTTGCGGACATACTGCTGAACCCTGAGGCGCTGGAGTTGCCGAATCACCCACGGCCCTAAAATCACGCAAATCAAAAAGGCCGTTGCGGCACCGGCAAAGGCGCGCACAGTGATGTATTTAAAAACCCGCAACTCGGACATCCAGTTGCTCAGATAACTCAGATAATAAAACATTCCCTCAATCCTTCCCGGCCCCCGTTAACAGCCCGGGGATAATGTCCTCCAGGCGCTTTCCACGGGATGCTTTTATCAACAGGGCATCCCCCTTGACCATTCTTTCCTTCAGGTATTCTGCGGCTTCCGAAACCGTTCCGCAGGCCTGAACCAGTTCGGCGGGCATTCCGGCGGCCAGAGCCCCTTCCGCCATTCGGGCACCCAGCACGCCCACCGTGACCAATCCCGCCCACGGGCCATCGGCGAGAGCACGACCAATGTCCCGGTGCGCCTCAATTTCGCCCGGGCCCAGTTCCAGCATATCGCCCAACGCCAGCCATTTCCGACCGGAACCTTCCCATTCTCTGAAGGTGCCAAGCGCGGCCTGCATGCTGACGGGATTCGCATTATAAGCGTCATTGATAATGGTGAACCCACCAATATCCCGGCATTCCCACCGCATCGGCGGCGCCACAATCCCTTCAAATGCCTCCGCAATGCCGTCCCAAGACACGCCAAATCCCCGGGCCACCGCCACCGCCAGCAAAGCATTGTGACGATTGTGGGCACCGGGCAACGGAAGCCGGAATGAATAGGTCCCGCCATCAATCCGATCCGCCACCACACACTCCCCGCCCGACCCGGCAGCCCTCACCAGCACATAGTCAGCGCCCGACCCCGGATGCAGCGAGGTGGTCACCACGCGACAGGGTGCCAAACCGCGAAGCAGCTCAAAGCCGGGTTCATCAAGGCTTAACACGGCCGTTCCCCCGGCGGGCAAGCTCCTGAACAGCTCTCCCTTCTCGCGGGCGATCGCCTCAACAGACTGAAAAAACTCGAGGTGAACAGGGCCGACATTGGTAATGACACCCCAGTCGGGCCGGGCAATGGCGCAAAGGGGTGCCATCTCTCCGGGATGACTGATCCCCAGCTCAAGCACCGCCGCCCGCGTGTCTGGGGGAATCGCGAGAATGCTCAGGGGGAGACCGATTTCGTTGTTCCAATTTCCCTTTGTCCGGGCTGTAGGCATGGCCGCCTCAAG
>CAIZMS010000081.1 GCA_903934155.1 uncultured bacterium
CACTCGTGCCTTAAATTCGTTCGTATGTTGTTTCCTTTTCCCAGCCATTCTCCGCCTCCCGTTCCTGACATGTAGCTTACTCAAATCCTCGCTTAGCTACCTGTCCAAAAAACGGGGGGAACCGCAATCGCCGTCGGTCTTGCCGCCACCGCTATCTCTTACGAGCGCTGGCAGACGCAGGACGCTCGGACGTGTTCTATGAGCTTCACAACCAATCGGACAAGCCGGGTTATGGCTACCAACTGAAACAGGGAAAAACCAGCTTGGCGGAGTTCTGGGATGGGCATGGTTCGCAGTGCCATTTCATGAACGGGCACATCAATGAATGGCTGTATCACGACCTCGCGGGAATCCAGGATGATCCTGCGGGGCCGGGGTTCAGAAAATTCATCATCAAGCCTGCCATCTTGGATTCTCTGACCTGGGTTAAGGCAAGCTGCGATTCCGCTTCCGGGAAAATCGTCAGTGAGTGGCGCTACGACGGAAAAAATGGGACCCTTCACGTGGTGGTTCCAGTCAACACCACGGCGACGGTATATGTGCCCGCGAAGGATGCGGCGTCAGTCACGGAAAGCGGAACGACCATTGCTCAGGCGGCAGGGGTGAAGTTTCTGAGGATGGAAAATGGTGCCGCAGTTTATGCGGTTGGCTCAGGAACATACCAGTTCCAGGTCCTGAAAGGAAACGTTAACTGAAACTGTGTTTGACATTGTTGTGGCCGGGGAGCCTGCGTCTTTCCGCCGACCTGCGACGGGTCGGCGGTTACAAACGGCGGTTTAAACGTCAACCTGCAGTTTCTGCAATATTGCCGAGGTGCGGCTTGTGAAGAACGGGATCAGGGATTCGCCGGTGTGTGAAGCCGTGTCGCCGAGGGAGACGTCCGCACCGCACCGATCTAGTTTGTCCGCGACACTCTCCGAGAGAATCCGCCGGAGGCCTGATGCCTGGGCGAGGGGTGACTTGTTCCCGAGATCCTCTTGCGACAGATGGAGCCAGAGTTCCTCAAGGGCGCTGAACAAACGCCCCCAGACGATCCAGGCAGGACGCGCCTCAGCCAGGAGGAGTTGGCGCCATGAGGTGTCAGGCGCGAGTTGGTAATACCGGTGCCGACCCTGCACACGGGAGTGGAGGTAGCCCGACCCGCTCATCTCGGCAAGGGCCTTGGAGACGGTGGCCGGGAAATAGTAACAGTCCCGAGCGACGGCGCGAGGGGATCCCTTGTCATTCAAGACCATGAATGCGAGGATCTCACAGCGGGCGTTGACGCCCAGAAGTGCGCGGAGCCGCAGAATCAGGTTTTGAGGGATGTCCGGCTTGAAGGGAAGGGCCACCCCGCGCGGTTGGTAGACATCGCGCAGAAAACCGGACGATTCGAATGCGGGATCATTCCCCCGGCTAACAGAGAGAGGCTTGCCGCTTTCCAGGTAAAAGAGGGGTTCCGTAGGCAGGGGAGGGCAAAGGGGAGCCTTGGCGCTACGGCTCCACTTCATGTCAAGCTCTGAGGTTTTGGTGACGCTGGCGATGGCCTGGAAGATCGCTTTCCCGGCACATCCTTCCTGGTCGATCATGCGCTTGGTTCGTTGGACATTGATGAGGCGCCCATTGACCCGAAGCCAGTCCAGAATGGCGTCAAACAGACGTGCATCATGGCGCGCCAGGGTGCAGGAGAACAAGAGCAATGCTTCGGGATCGATCATGGCGCCGTTCCAGGGTCGACCGTGCCCGGACACGCCGAGCGTGGTCCACTGCCGCCATAGCAAGTCAAGTACGCGATCCCTGAACTCGCGCTTAAAGTCTGTCAGCAACGTTACCATAGTCCAAGTTCCTTAAGAGGGATTTCAATACCATAGCGAAGCCGGCCGAAACATCGTGAGTCATCGCCCAGCGTGCTGCCGATTCGATCTCATTCGGGGAAGGGGCGAGGGCATGCAGGTCGGTGATATGGTAGCCACCCCGGTCCACTGCGGCATAGAGCTTGAAGAAGATTTGGTCGAGTCGGTCGATGAAATACACGGTGAGGAGCGGACCGTAGCTGGATGGATGTAGTCGTTGAGCGAAGCCCGAGGGAAGCCCCATTTGAAAGAGCCCCCCATTATCCCGGCTTGGGCCGTTATTCAGCCAGTCCTTTGTCAGTCCCAGATCCTCAGCCACCTCAATGCAAGCCTTCAGAAGTTCCGGCGGGAGGGGGGCGGGCG
>CAIZMS010000082.1 GCA_903934155.1 uncultured bacterium
GACAGTGCCTGTACGATTCCTCCGCCCACCCTGACGGAAGATGTGAAGAAGGAAATCCGGCGATGCACCTTGATGATGGCCAAGGAACTTAAAGTCTGCGGCCTCATGAATGTACAGTACGCAATCAAGGACGGTTATGTTTATGTACTGGAGGTTAATCCACGCGCTTCCCGGACGGTTCCTTTTGTCAGCAAGGCCATTGGTGTTCCGCTTGCAAAACTGGCCTCTCTGGCCATGGCAGGCTTCACATTAAAGGAAATGAATTTTACGACCGAAATCATTCCCAAGCACTTTTCGGTGAAGGAAGCGGTTTTTCCGTTCGCCCGATTCCCGGGTGTGGATGTTATTTTGACTCCGGAAATGAAGTCCACCGGTGAAGTCATGGGCATCGACTCGACAGGTGGCATGGCCTTCTTAAAAAGCCAGATTGCAGCCGGCAATCCATTGCCGCTTTCCGGTAATGTATTCCTCAGTATCCGGGATGAAGATAAAGAAGCCCTGTTGCCCCAGGCTAAACGGTTGATGGATTTGGGATTCTCCATTTATGCGACTGTGGGGACGAGTACCCTGCTGATGAACAATGGGATCAAGAGTCAGGCGCTCTTCAGGATTGCCGATGGACGCCCGAATGTGATTGACCTGATCGAGGAAAAGCAGGTGAGTTGGATCATTAACACCCCCTCCAGCGGGCCGACGTCCCGAATTGACGAGGTCAAAATGCGATCCCATGCCGTGATCCGGGCGATTCCCATTACGACAACGATCCATGGATTGAGGGCGGCCATTACCGGACTCGAAGCCATGAAGGACTCGAAGCGGATTGAGGTTTGCAGCATTCAGGAATTTCATCGCCATGCCCCCAAGGTCAAGTTTCCGAATCTGAGTGGCACGATCAAGGCGCCGCGCAAACGGAAGGCGTGAGGGAGTTAGGTGACGATATGTCTGAGACTGAAATGGGAGAAACAGTCCTTGAGGTTCCGCCTGATGCGGTTCCACAGATTCGGCACCCGGGAACAATTTCGCGAATGTCCTCACGGGAATTGGCGGATAATTATGCCGCCATTATCCGGGCGCGTGCCATTTATTATCCCGTCGCCTACCAGTTTTTGAAGGAACTGGGGAGGGGGCGGCAGGGAATTGTCTTTCTTGGCCTTCGGCAGGGGGCGAGGGGATGCGTTACCCGCCATGCCATCAAACTTTTTGATCCCTCCAATTATCCGTCCCCTGAGTTGTACTGGACCGACATGGGGAGGATTGCGATCCAGACATCCCGCTTGCAGGCGATGCAGAGCCCGAACCTTGTGGCGCGGGATAGTTATGAGGAAACCTACGGGATCGGTTATCTCCAAATGGAAGCCATTGACGGGCTTGATCTGAAATGTTTTCTGGATGGCGCCCATCTGGACAAGGTTCGCCTGCGGAGCACCCGCGAGGAATGGGCTCGTTTCACGGATGTGATTTTTCGGCTTGAAGGCAAAAAAATGTGCATTCAGCCTGGAATCGCAATTTACATTATGCGCATGATAATGCGTGGTCTGGAGGCCCTGAATGCGGTCGGATTTTTGCATTGTGATGTGAAGCCCGGCAATATCATGCTCGACCGGCTTGGCTATGTGAAATTGGTGGATTTTGGACGGGCGGTTTCGACTGGAGAAAAATCCTCATGGCTTCTGGGAACGCCCATGTACATGGCTCCTGAAATTCATGCCCGGCAACCGCCGTTGGTTCAATCCGACATTTTCAGTGCAGGACTGGTATGTCTTGAAATGCTTCGGGGTGCCCCGGTGTGCGATCCCGGTATGCACGAGGATGAGCTACTCCAAATCAAGCTTCGGTTGTCCGAAAACCTTCATAAATATCTGCCGCCCTATGTCAACCAGAACGAGCGTTTTGTCCATACCCTAAAACGTATGCTGGCGCCGGATCCCGGTCGGCGGTTTGCCTCATTAAGCGAGGTCGATTCGGGACCCGATGGATTGGTGCATGTTCATAAGCAACTTGTCCATATGGGAAAAGATACGGAATACGGCCGGGAACTTGAGCATTACCTCTCCAAATTCATGGATCCCCACTATGTCTGAAGTCTATGTCACCCTGGAAAAGCGACAGGCGCTTGAAGAGCGGATGACCCGGCTGGGTATTCGGGATCAGGATCTTGTTGAGAAGTTTATTCTGGGGGCTGGCTCCGGTGGGCAGAAGCTCAACAAAACATCCTCCTGCGTCTATCTTCGGCATATCATCAGTGGAATCGAAGTTAAATGTCAGAGGGAACGTTCACGGGAACTCAACCGCTTCATGGCGAGGCGTGAATTGTGCGAGAAGCTGGAGGAGCGAATTCTCGGTCAGAAAAGCGCCCGACAGCAGGGAATTGAGAAAATCAGGCGTCAAAAACGCCGCCGGTCGCGTCGCCAGAAGGAGCATATGCTGAGCGATAAGCGCCAGCATTCGGCCAAAAAGCAGTCGAGACGGAGCGCCCATGTTGAACCCTGATCCTTTACAATCGGCCGGGCAGCGGCTTTGGGAGCTTTTGACCAGATGGATTCTGATGGCTACCGCCGTTGGCATTGCCACAACCCTTGTTCCGGGAACCCATTGTGATGATTGGCCAAGTTTACTTGTGGCCGCCATGATTCTGGGCATCCTGAATGTCCTGGTGAAACCGATACTGGTTGCGGTGGCACTTCCCCTTGTTCTTCTTACCTTGGGGTTTATGTTGCTGATCATCAATGCTTGCCTCCTGATGTTGACGTCCAGGCTGGTTCCGGGATTTCATATTGACGGATTCTGGCCTGCGGTGGGGGCCTCCGTGATTATTAGTCTGCTCAGCATGATATTGGGAGTTAACCGAAAACGGTTCAATCGCCCGCCACCATCGTCTGCCGCCGCGTCCTATTCAGAACCTATTCCGACTCGAACGCCGCCGCCGGGTAAGGGTCCGATTATTGATGTTTAGAAGATCGTTATGAATCCAAAAAAACGCATCCTTATCATCAAATTGAGCTCGTTCGGCGATATCTTTCACGCCCTTCCTGCCGTGAACAACCTGAAGATTTCATTGAATGCGGACATTGATTGGGTGACCCAACCAGAATATGTTGATTTGGTGAGGTGTTTTCAGGTTGTTTCAGAAGTTATTCCATTCCCCCGACACGAATTCCTGACACGGGGTCTTGAATTTCTTAAGACATTACGGGGACGTCATTATGATGTTGTGATCGATCTTCAGGGATTGCTGAAAAGCGCGATTGTGGCACGTCTGGCTCGGGGTGCCCGGACGATCGGACCTTCATTTCAGCGTGAGGGCGCCCGTTTCTTTTATGATGCCGTTGCCGGGCAATGTGATAAAAGCCGACATGCCGTAGAGGAAAATCAGGATGTGGTGCGTTATCTGGGCCTTCCGGTTCTTCCTGTCTCATTTCCGGTTAGGTTTCCTGAGCTGGTAATAAAGGCCACGGTGCCGCGAGTGGCAATTGTCCCCGTTTCCCGCCGGACAAATAAAAACTGGGCAGCAAATAATTTTTTTCAAACCGCCCGGGCATTACAGCATGAATTTGAGGCGTCAATTTTTCTATTTGGATGTAAGGCGGATCACGCCTTGTGCGAAGGGATCCGATCGGAACTAATGGCCGAACGGCCTCGTGGGATTGTGGTGAATCTGGCCGGCAAAACGAGTCTGATTGAAATGGGGGGGTGGTTCGCGAAAATGAACCTCGTTGTGGTGAACGATTCAGGTCCGCTTCATATGGCTGTAGCGTTGGGGATTCCCGTGGTGACCCTGTTCGGACCAACAGACCCGCGCCGTACGGGGCCGTACGGGGAGGGACATCGGGTGATCACATCAAAGGTGGCATGCCGTCCGTGTTTTGCTAGAGTCTGCAAATTACCCGAGGTTGAGTGCATGAACCGGATATCACCCAGCGATGTCATCGAAGCGTCCCGAGAGGTTTTGAACAAGACTTCATGAAGTCCATTGGTATCTCATTATTGTTCGCCTTTTTGACGATGGCGGTCGGCTGTGACTCTAAAACAGGGATATCTGACGTGGCCGAGCGGGATCATCCTGCCATGAAAAAAGCCCTAGGCCTGGAACGCGCAGGAAATAAAGAAGGGGCGCGGAGGCTCTACCAGAGTCTTTTGGATCAAAATCCCACCATTGCGCGGGCTCATCTGGCCCTGGCTTTTCTTCTTGAAGAGGAAGGGGGTAATTTCCCTGCAGCGCTTTATCACTATCAACGGTACCTGAACTTGCGGCCGGATACGGAAAAACGCGGAATGATCGAGTCGCGTATCCGGGCTGCGCAATTGGCCTATGTGGGGACAGTTTTTACGAATGAATCTGCCATTCTGACTCATATGAGCGAGGTGGAACGGGAAAATTCCGCTTTGAAGATTCGCGTCGTGAATCTGGAATCCCAAGCGTCCCATTTGCGTGCGGCACTCGCGGCGAATCGGGCAAAGTACGCCGAATCCCGTGAGGAATCTTCACGCATTCTGGATAAACAAGGACTCCCGGTGCTTGCTCCCCGGGCGGCCGGGAAAGTGGTTCGTGTGCTAAAAGGAGACACCCTGCGGAAAATTTCCGAACGGGTATACGGGACACAGGAACGCTGGCGTGAGATTTTCGAGGCAAACAAGGCTCTTTTGAAGAATCGTGAGGATGTTCGCATCGGGCAGACGCTGATTGTCCCCGAAACAGGACAGCCCTAAGACGGGCTTGAATCAGGCGGGGTGGTGGTGGTAGCTTATTAGGACTTAACGATTCGGGGATGCGCCGAGAGCAATGAACAGTAACGATGGCGAGGAGATGTGAATTATGGGAACAGATTTTTTTGATGATGATCTGGGGCAGCGGCGCGGGGCCATCAAGACGGCATCGTTGGGGACCGGAGGGGATGGAATCGGGAATCTGAAATCAGAGGATACGCCGGTTCGGCCGATTTCGGATCTTAACCTCACCCGGATGGCGCGGCATCGCGAGGAAGTAAACACCCAAATGGTATCGGCAAAGCTTCACATCGAACGGTTGAAGCAAAAACAGGGTGAAATGGAACGCGAAAAGCATATGCTGGAAGACATGCTGGAGAAGCAGGACCAGTATGAGCGGGGCAAGCAGGAAATGGTCGATCGACTGACTGAAAGCATGGTTTCGCTCCAGAAAATGGGAGAGCATGCCGCCCGCCAGGTCGAAATCTATTGGGCGACACGGGAACGATTCAGCGCGGCACTGGAAGAACTTCATAAAATCAATGATTCAGAATGGGCGGATGAGTCGTTTCGAGACGAATTAAACAAGGCGGTCGCCAGCATTGACTCAATCCGGAATGATTTTGTAAAGGCTCAGGCAACGGTTGAGGCAGTTGGTGGACCTGTTCTACTTTTTGATGAACACCATGTAAAAACGGCTCCTGGAGCTGGAGATGAGTTCCTTGAAGAGAAAGGGTTTGGCCATTGGTTCAAGGTCGGCTTGGCGGCCAGTATTCCCCTGATGGTCGCTATGCTGGTGGCTGTAATTCTGATGTTAGTCAAGGGGCGTTAAAGATTCATGAAGCGGGCGTCCAGGACGAATCCTCGTTTGCAGGAGAAACTTGATGCCCTCCAACGGGAGCTTGCCCGTGTGGAGACCGATATCAAGGGCATTTCCCGCGCCGTGGAAGGTTCCAACCCTGACCAGGTGGCGCGAACTTTGCGTCGAGTGAACATCGAGCCGGTCATAGGGGATGTTCCGGTTGCGCGAAGCATAATGCAGGGTGTCCCGTCGAAGCCCTTGGACGAAATGGATGATATTTCGTTACCGAAACCGGTTGCTGACAAGCGTTTTACAACATATTTCGGAAGTGGGAGCCTTCATTCTGTACGTCCCCTCCGACAGGAACGCCGGGTTCAGCGGAATAAAGCTGTTGTGATGCTCATTCTGGCGGCATTGATTCTTTATGGCGTCATCAAGATGATGTTCTAAGGATCATTCCGGCATATCCCGACGAATATTCGCCCTTTTTTCATGAGAGATCCCTGAATCGCGATTCGCTTAATCGTTTCTCCGGAATAACTTTTAAAAACAACATCACATCCGGACAGGGTGTCTGGACAAGGAACACGAGCAACGGCCATTTTTCGCGGAAGGGTTTCCCAGTGCCGGACATCCTCTTTCTCCATTGAGAAAAGCAATAGCCACACCAAGCCACCCAGATCGTGGTCTTTTGATGAAGCATATAGGGCGAGGGATTCCTTCAGTGCAATCCGGGTGAGTGCCTTTGCCGTCCGTCGAGCATTCATCCGCTGGCGACTGGCCGACTCCAAGTCGAAGAGAGTGGAGAGGGTACGGCTGGTTCCGAGCAATTGTCCCTCTGCATGGATTTCGGCGAAGTCCGGCAATATTCCGTTTCGGGCATCCAAGTCGATGAAACAGACCAGCTCCGAGCCATTTTGCTGAAGGGGAGCCATGAACCGACCGGTTTTTGAATCAAGTCCAAGATGCGGAACCAGTTTCGCCGTCTCCAGATATTGCCGTGTGGCATTGCTGTAATCACCGCACAGTTCAAAACAGAAGGCCGTGATATAATGGCTCAGTGCGTCGTCTGGAAATCCGTCAAGATGTTGCAGGCGGCGGGCAATGTTGCGTGCCTCAACCGCCGCATCCTCCCACAATCCACGGGCCAGGTAGTTTTTCGCCAGAAAAACATGGAGGAAAGTGCGTTCATAAGGATATCCTCTGAAGCTCAAAAGTGAATCATTCACGATCATGCTTGCACCGGCTTTTGTCGCGCTGTGGGTTTCTAGCTGTGTCTCTAATTTCACAGCCTCTAGCCAGTCCGAGGTGCTGTTTGTGTAATCGTGGCGTATATGCCGGATCATTCCGCGTTCCATGAGATAAAGGATCCGGTCTCCATCATTCGGGAGTGAAGCGAGATTCTGATCGGCCTCAATCAAGGCTCCTGAGGTGAAGTTCCGTCGGGCAAGATCGAGGGACACCGTGGCGCAACCTCCGCACAATAAAAAGGCCGATGCAAAGGGCAGAACGATTCGATGTAAGACCTTTGCCATGGGTGCCCTGCCTTGAAAATGCCGGACGACCCATTACCAGCCAATAACGGGCTTACTGGCGCTGCGGACACGTTCTTTCTGGATTGTCCAGGCGATCAAACCGGTTTCAAGATCGGTAATTTCAGCGGTTAATTGGAGAAATACCTGCTCCTTTTTAGAAACCCTGACCTGCCGCGGGGTGTCCTTGGTGATCTTGACAAGTGAGCCTGTCAACATATAGCGGGCGCCAAGCTGCCTGCCGATCATCGCGCGGGTCTCGGGGGTGCAGTTTACCAATTGATATCCCTGTTCCTGAAGTAATGTGTCACGCCGGCTTTCATTGACAAAATCCGCTTTCCCGTTGTTGATCATTTTGGTGCGGATCGTATCCGTGATGGCTTTGGTGTCGATATGTTCATCGGTACGATTCTCTACGCCCATGACAACCAGAATGGGCTTTCTTCCTGCCTGTCCAAGCAACGGGGACGCCATCAGGTCTGAGCCGATGCTTTCGCCAAGCCAGCGCAGGTCTCCGAAGTCATATCCGGTATCCATGGGTTTTAGGGATGCGGCTGAAACATCCTCGTTGCGAACAGATGAGCGAAAGGCGCTGCATCCACCAGCCATAACAACGGCAATCAGGATAAGGGTGAGCATTTTGACGATAATCATGAAACGAGACATGGCTGATCCTCCTTAGTGAATTTGAGCTATAATAATCAAGGGGGATTAGAAGTGTCGAGCGGCAAGTGGCGTCTAGAGTTCTACCTGAATGCCGACTTCAATGACGCGATTGGGTGGAATCCGGAAGAATTTGGAAGCATCCCATGCGTTGCGCGAAAGATAGGCAAAAAGCGTTTTTCGCCAAGGCCTTAAGTTCCGTCGCGAAGTCAGGATCAATGTTTCCCGTCCCAGGAAAAAAGTACTTTTCATAGGGGTGAGGTCGAGTCCCTCTACCGTGATTTTGCTTAGAAAAGCAGTTAAATCGGGATCTTCGCTGAATCCGTACCGGATGATAATTTGGAAAAATCCCTCGGGATACGACTTAACCTGGGACCGTTCCTCGTCGGGTACGCGTGGAACATCCTCGGTCTGGACGATGACGAGGACATTCTGCATGTGTAATATTTTATTATGCTTGAAGTTGTGAAGAAGGGTACGGGGGATACTATTCGGATTTCCGGTCAAAAACAGGGCCACACCCGGAACCCGAAGCGGTTTTGTTGCGGTCACATCCTGAATGAAGGCGTCAATCGAGAGGGATGATTCCTTCATTTTGTGAGCTAAAATTTCTCGCCCCTTCTGCCAGGTGGTCATCATAACAATAAAACAGGCCGAAATGGCAAGTGGTACCCAGCCGCCATCTTTGATTTTCAAAATGTTGGAGCCAAAAAAGGTCAAGTCAAGAAGCAGGAAGGGGATGGAAATCATGCCAATGACGATCCAGTGCCACTTCCATATTTCCCGCATGACGGCGATCATGAAGATAGTGGTGATGAGCATGGTGAGGGAGACGGCTACCCCATATGCGCCAGCAAGACTGTCGGAAGTCTTGAACCCGATGACCAAGAGCACGGTTCCAGCCAGCATCAATGCATTAACGAGCGGAAGGTAAACCTGCCCAATGGTTTCTTTGGAAGTGTGAATAATTGAAAGGCGGGGGGAATAGCCAAGCTGTATGGCCTGCCGGGTGAGAGAAAAAGCCCCCGAGATGATGGCTTGAGAGGCGATAACAGTGGCGGCTGTTGCCAGGACAACCATTGGGTAAAGCGCCCACGGAGGCACATTCCGGTAAAATAGGTTGGCAATCAGATCCTGATTCAGCACCGCATGGCCATTGATCAACGTGAAGCAGCGGGGATCGTCGAGTTGGTGAAGCATCCAGGCCCCCTGGCCACAGTAATTCAGGAAAAGGGCAGGAAGAACGAGGGTAAACCAGCCCCATCGGATTGGTCCGGCACCGAAGTGGCCCATGTCGGCATAAAGCGCCTCCCCACCGGTTACCGCAAGAAAAACTGCCCCCATCGTGACAAAGGCTTGCCATTGGTTCTGGATGAGAAAATCCACAGCATGCCAGGGGTTCAAGGCCATCAGAATACCAGGGGCCTTGCAAATGGATACAACGCCTAAAATGGCGATCGAACTAAACCAGAGCAACATAACCGGTCCGAAAATTGAGCCCACAGTCTGGGTCCCGTGGCGTTGCATCCAAAACAGACCCATCAGGACAAGCAGGGAGATCATGATGATGCAACTCGGAGAGAATGAGACAACGCCCATATTGAGTCCCTCCACCGCGCTCAACACCGAAATGGCAGGGGTGATCAGGCCATCTCCGTAAAGCAAGGAAGCGCCAAAAAGACCGAGAAATATAAACAACAAGGTTCGTTTGCCGCTTTTCCTGTCACGATTGACCAATGCCATAAGCGCCAGGATTCCGCCTTCACCCCGGTTGTCAGCCCGGAGCACAAAGGCCAGGTATTTTACGGCAATAAGCAGGACCAGCGACCAGAGGATCATGGAAATGATCCCGAGGATATTGGCTTCAGTGGGGGCAACCCCGCATCCGGGGCTGAAGCTGACCCGGGTTGAATAAAGAGGGCTGGTTCCAATGTCGCCATAGACGACCCCGAGCGCAGCCAATGTCAGGACCGCGAGCGCGGCGGGTTTTTGTTTTGTGGAAGAAGTCGTCATAGTTCCACCTGTGTTCCCACCTCAATGACGCGATTTGGCGGGATGTTGAAGAATTTTGAAGCATCGATGGAGTTTTTCGACATGAATAAAAATAATTTTTTACGCCACGGCCACATATTGTTTCGCGGCATCAAAATCAGTGTTTCACGGCCAAGGAAGAAGGTGACTTTTCCTGGAGTCAAGTCAAGGCCGTCGATTTTAATCTGACTTAACAGGGATGACAAATCCGGATTTTCGCTGAATCCATACCGCGCTGTGATAAGGGTAAAGCCTGCTTCGAGCCGTTGAATCAGAACACGTTCCGAATCGGGAATTCGGGGTAGCTCCTCGTTTTTTAAGGACAGAAGGACGATATCCCGATGGATCACCA
>CAIZMS010000083.1 GCA_903934155.1 uncultured bacterium
ATAGACCGCAGACAACAGACCCGAGACCACAGATTTTCAGATTCATTTTGGCGCCTCTCGTTTTTTAACAGTTACCGCCGCCCTGAGAAGGGTATCCACCAGGGTCTTCACATAAACCGCCGGGGTTGCCGAGCGGTAGCCGAACAGGGTTTCGCACCAGGCGTAGTGGGCAAGCGCCCCGAGAAACAGGTGAGCCTGGATCCGCGGGGAGGCCATGGCCAGCCGACCCGCGCGGATTTCCGCTGTGAAATATCGGGAAAGGACCTCCATCTTCTGAATGGGGTGGGGGACTTCGCCGGGAAGATCATGATTGGGAATGGTGACGCCGCTGGCGTTGATCATCATCAGTCGCGGAAGGGTAAGGCGGAGCTGTCCAAGAAGTTGAATGCCCGCAGATTCAAGTGTTGAGCGGGGATCACCCTTGCCGACTCCCGCCATCAGGCGTTCTTCCCAGGCGGTTCCTCCGGCTTCCACTTCCATGGCGGCCAGGAACAGGTTCGCCTTGCTTTTGAAATGCTTAAAGAGCGAGCCTTCCGATACGCCGGCTTCCCGGGCGATGCGGGCGGTGCCAGCCTGATAGCCGTCCCGCATAAAGACCTTGCGGGCGGCCTCGAGGATCGTTCCGGTCTGGATGGATTTAGGGCGTGCCATGGGTAAACTTTTTCTTCTTAATAAGTAAGCGCTCACTCATTAATCGATCCCGGCAGTAATGTCAAGCGCCTGTCTTTTGGGGCATAAAGCCTACCGGATGGTGACAGTCAACCGGCCTGGTCTTTGAGAATGAAAACAGCCTGCTGAACCTGTTCAGCATTGGATGTTTTGAATCCAAGCAGGGGTTTGGTGGCGAGCCGAGGAACTTGGCGACGGCTTCGGCACGGGATCGGACATGGCGCTTTTCGTAGAATGGGCGAGCCACCGGCATGGACTTCGCGGATGGCCGCAACCAGGGTTTCGGTGCGGACGGGCTTCAGATGGATATGACTCAAGCTCTTTTAGTAGAGGCGCAAATGTCCGGATGTCGCTCTGGGCGCTCACGCCCTCGTGTTGATGCGCGGCAATCACCTGCCAGAAACCACCTTCTGGATTCTCTGATTGTCATGTAGCTCTTCATGTGCTACATTTCGATCACGTTTTGAGATCAATCAGTTCAAAATCGAGGTGCAGTGATGAGTTCAGTTAAAACGACAACGGCTAGGGCTCGCATCCGGCCTGATATCAAGAGCGAAGCCGAGAGCATTATTCATGACTTGGGGCTTTCGGTTTCAATGGCGTTTGACCTTTTTTATCGCCAAATTATCATGACGCGTGGTTTGCCATTTGAGATTCGCCTCCCGAATGAGACCACATTGAAGGCCATCGAGGAGGCCCGGAAGGGACATGGCGAGAAGTTTGCGACACCGAGTGCGCTTTTCAAGAGCCTCGACATATAGGGGCGGTGTCAGCCATGCATGAGATTTTATCGACAAGTCAGTTCAGACGTGATGTCAAACTGGTTCAAAAGAGGGGTAAAGAGAGCAGCCATCTGAGGGCGGTCATCGAAACCCTTGCTCAAGGTCAAACGTTACCGCTAAAGTACAGGGATCACCAGCTCAAGGGCGTTTTTAGAGACTGTCGGGAGTGTCACATCGAGGCCGACTGGCTTCTCATCTACCGAATCGAAGGGACCGTTCTTCAGCTTGTCAGAACAGGCACCCACTCAGACCTGTTTCGATGAAAAGTCGGGTGAGGCCTATCAAGGCACGCGGGCTCGCAAGCTCGCCCCTCCAGAAGAGCCCCCCCTAATCACTTAGGATATCGCCCTGCACGCTAGAAATTGGTCTCTACGAAGGGGCGGAAGGTGAGCTGGTGGACATTGACGTCGGCGGGGGCGAATAGGGTGTCGACGATCATGCGGGCCGCGCTTTCGGGCTTCATGTAGTCGGGGCGGTCGATGGCGCGGAAGGCGGTGTCGGTTCCGCCGGGATAGACCCCCGTGACCTTGATCCCGTGTGGCCGGGCTTCCTTGATGAGGGCGACGGTGAACCCGTGCAACGCGCATTTGACGGCGCAGTAAATGCTGCTGTTCTCCACCTGCTGC
>CAIZMS010000084.1 GCA_903934155.1 uncultured bacterium
CCGTCCTCTGAGATATACCCAGAGAAAGTGTTGTTGCTCCAAACTTCGCATCACGGAACCATTCCTGGCACTTGTGCTGAATTATGTTAGATGCGAGGTTTAAGCTACGGAGTCGGCTCAGGATCGGTCCCCTTCGGCAGACGATCAGGGGTTTCGGCGATGACGAGGCGATCCACCGCCGCACCATCCTGGGCCGCCCAGAGTTGCACGAGATGGGTGCCCGGCTCACCAATGTCCAGCTCGATCGGCCGGCACCAGACGGCCTTGCCCGGTTCAAACCCCACAAGAACTGGATTGGAGGTGAAGTCCATCCCGGCAAAGACGCTGCAGTTGCCCCCGTGCGGCGAGAAGCATCGTGCCGTCATAAAATATTTTCCAGCCTTCGCGAAGTTCACGCGGTAATCCACGCGCGGTGACTGGGCCTCAAGGACATCCTCCACTGTTGCCGTCCACCCCCGGTCATCGGTTTCGAGTGCCTTACCCCCCGGAAACTTTCCATTCGGTTTCATTTTCCACAAGCGCCCCGCTGCCTCGGTCGTGTCGCCGACCAAAGCATCAACCACGCTCACCCCGCCGGTACAGGAAACCAGCGACCGGAGACTGGTCGGCATGGTGACAGCAACGGGTTCCGACGGCTTTGTCATGTTCCCTGCCTTGTCCCGCATGGCAAGGGCTACCCTGTAAGTTTTTCCAGGGCTCAGACGGGTTGCGACCCAATGCTGGGAGGCCTGCCAGCCGGAATCGAACTGCTTGGATACATCCATGAAACGGTACTCCGGCGGGGAATCATCATTCCCCTTCGTGGCGCGCAGCACGAGGGATGAGCCGCTGATCGCCAGGGGACTCTGTGCCCATGTCGGCGGATTGGGAACAGGGGGCTGCTTGTCGACCAGCGAAACGCAATAGACCTGGAAACAATCGATCATCCCCTTGAAATATTTGCCATTCAGGCCACGCCCGAGCCAACATTGCGTGGCCGCCACATCTTCCAGTTGAAGCTTAGCGTCATTAATTTCGGCCGCCATCTTGCCATCGATCACCAGCGTGGCCACGGGCCCCTGGAACGTCACCATGACGTCGGTCCATTTGCCTGATGTCAGAGCCGGCCCCGATAGACGGTGTTCCGTGGTTCCCACACGGATGACAAACTCGCAGCGCCGTCCGCTGGAAGGCGTCAGATAGGCGAAATCCCCACGGTTGTTTGAGAACTCAAAAATCCGTTCATCCCGGCCACCCAGCCACATCACGCGCGCTTTGATCGACACATCGCGCATGTCGGCAACGTCCCGCTGCATCTCGACAAACTGGTCCTGGCCATTCAGCGACAGCGCCCCCTCCTGCACCAGCACATCCCCCTCGGGATAATCCGGACGCTTCACCAGGTCCGTCAGGTTGTTGACATCCTTCCACAAGCGGCGGCAAACACCGGGCTCACGCCCGTCAGGCGTCAGGGCAAGCGCAGCGCCACCGATGACCTCCGGCTTGCCGTCGCCGGGCTTCACCCACGAGACAATCACCCGGTCAAGTCCGTGGCTTTCCGCATGCAGGACCGTTATCGGGTAGGCTCGTCCTTTCTCCAGGTGGAGGGTCGCGGAAGATTTCGTCCCGGGTTTGATGTAAGAGGCGCAGATTTTTGCATCCGCCACCGTCGAGCCCGCCTTGCCGATCCAGAGTTCGCCCTCATCGTCCGCCTCGATCGAGAACGTATAGTCTCCGGTCACCGGGGGGCGGAGATAGCCGCGCAGGCTCTCGCCGTAATTATCGCCGACATCCTTCTTGGGTGCCAATGAGGTCAGGATGGAGCCCGGCTTGTATTTCGTGCGGCCCTTCAGCGGCTCAAACTTGGGCCCATTTACAAGGTAACCCCAGGTTGCGCCGAAGGAATCGCGGGCCATCCAGCCATGCGGGGTGTCGAATTCATAGTCGGCATAAAGCCCGCCGTGATCCTCATTCGACTCCCCGGGATTCTTGCCGCCGCCCCAGCTCCAGGTGAACCACTTGCCGCTGTGGATGTCCTGCCCCTTCGCATAGAACCCGTCAATCATGGCGGTTCCGCTTTGCCGGCCGCCATAGACATAGGCGCACCCCTTGACCGTCACATGATCCGTGCACTCCTTCTGGGTGTCGATCGTGGCATGTTCCCGGACCTGCGCATGACC
>CAIZMS010000085.1 GCA_903934155.1 uncultured bacterium
AAATACTTCACCACTAATCTTCACCCACCCCCAACGCTTCGCGTAGCGATGCAGGCGGGCGTAGCATGGCGGGCAGGCTGATTCACACTGATGAAGGGAAAATCTCATCTTTTCAGGGAGTTATTTCGGCGGCCAGGGGACTGTCAGGCCCGCCTTTGACGGGTTTTTTCATATCCTTGGAGCGTTCGAAAAACTTGTCGCCCGTCACAATCCGGGGAGTGAGCAGGACAATGGTTTCTGAATTCACCGTGCTCACGGAATCATACCGGAACAACACACCCAGCAGCGGAATGCTTCCCAGGATCGGAATCTGCGTCCGGGTCTTGGTCTGGCTTTCATCAATCATCCCCGCAATGATGATCGTCACCCCATCCTTCACGCTGATGCTGGTTTCCGCGTAGGATTTCTTCACGACGGGAACCCCGGAATTCCCGGTGACATCGGAGGCGTCCGCATTGTACCAACTGAGGACCGAACTGACCTCGGGCTTGATATCACAGGTGATGAACCCGAGTTCATTGATCCGAGGAGTCACCCCCAGCGATACGCCGACATCAATGAACTTGTAAGTCTTCCCGACCACATTCGAACTCCCTGTTTCATACTGCAATTCCGAGTACGGCTGGCTCGTCGTCGCCTTGATCGTGGCCTCCTTGCCGTCTATGGTCGCAATATGGGGGTTTTGAAGCAGTCTCGTTTTTCCAACCTTCTGCAACGCCTCCACAACCGCATTCAAGTTCGCGCCGGCGGCAATCGTATGATAGGAGATCGAGCCGGCCGTCTGGCTGGCATCCGCCATCAGCCCGGCGGGCGGTGTTGCCGCAAAGGTCTTGGCTACCGGCTGCAGGGAAAACCGCGGATCCAACCCCTGAAACAAATAATCCCAGTTCACGCCTAAATGCCAGTCATCGGACAACAACACCTGAACAATCTTGGCCTCAATGAAAACCTGCTTCGGCGGACGGTCGAACAGGGCGATCACATCGCCGATCCTCTGAACCACATGCGGCCAGTCGGTGATGATGAGGGTCTTGGTCCGCTTGTCAGTCCGCAATTGCCCGACGCTGCTTTCCTTGGTCAACATCGTTGAAATCTGGGGTTCAACCTCCTCGATTCTGGCATACTGGAGCACATAGTTGGTGGTCACCGTGGGGAGAATGCGCTGGACGGAGGGAATCTCGGCCTTACGGATCACGTCTTCCATCTCCCGGATTTTTTCGGGAGTGTCGATCAGGATCAGAGCGCCGGTCGAGTCGTCAAACACGATCTTGCCCAGCGTTCCCTTGATATTCTCCAGCATAGCAGCCATCCGGCTGGGAAGGGCGGATTTAAGCTCAATAATCTTGGCCTGCTTGCGCTCGTAAAAGCTTTCCCCGTACTGATCGCGGTATTCCTTGTCGGTCATCACCTTGAGGATGTTGCCCTGCACCTGATAGGCAAGACTATTGGCCGCCATGACAATCTCAAAGGCGTCGGCGAGGGTGACATCCTTAACCATGAGTTTGGAGGAGCCGGTAATTTCCCGTCCAATGATGATGTTGAGATTGGCTTTGACCGCCAGAAACTTGAGAAGATCCACCACATCCATGGCATCGAGCAGGTCGAGTGAAATTTTCTTATCCAGTCCGGGCAGGTTGTATTCACTGATCAGATGCGGCTTTGCGGCCGGCTCCACCACGGCGGCAGGCGCGGTCCCATTGGTCGCCGTCGCCTGGCCAAACGCCGCGGGGGCAAAGAACAGGAAAATGAGGCATAGCAGAGGCAAAGTGTTCATGGTTGTCGTCCTTCTCACTTCAGTTCAAATTCCATTTTCTTTTGCTTCAGAACAATCCGGTCGGCCAGAACCCGATCCAGCACATAGTCCGTACTGCCAACGGTCTGACCCAATTTTACAAAATAGGTTTTTGAATCCGTTTTGTTCTTGATAATCGCCATCGAATCGGCCGGCGAAGAGGTGTCCATCGACACGGCCACCAACGACAAATCCTTGGGCGCACCGGCCTTTTCCACCACCACAGGATCCCCATTCGGAGAGATCACCTTCGCAATAAACAGGTTCCGGGATCCGACCTTCTCGAGATAGGCCTCCAACGCGGGAACCCCCTCCTCCACAATCGCCTGGGGCATGACCGCCAGGCTTCCGGCGCCCTCAATCTGCCGATTCAACTCCTGCGCAATTCCCGGCCGGATGGACATGATGCCGTAAAAAACCACCGCAATCAACCCGACCACCAACACCGTCATGACACGGTTCAGAATCGTCAGGGAGGAAAGTGGGGCTGAAAAAAATGAAACCTTGGACTTCAATCCATAGACCTCAGTGTCGATCTCCGGCACACTCGGCGCTTCCGCTTTCTGACTTCTGACTTCTGGATTCTGGATTCTGGATTCTGGATTCTGAATACTGACTTCAGGCTTTTCTGCCACCTCAGCCAGCTTCAACTTCTTCAAAGGCTGAGGTGTTTCGGGAGGGGCGGGGGTCTCGCCGACCGTCGTTATGCCAGTTGTGCTGTTTTTCATCACACTGACAGGTTCTGGATTCTGGATTCTGGATTCTGGATTCTGCGACACGGCAACAGGCACCGCTGCAGGAGAGGCCGCTTGTCGCTTATCCTGCTGAATCAAAGCCAGTAGTTTTTCCTCTGGTGTCATCGAATTGAGTGCCTCGCCAAAGCCCTGTCCCCTGCCACAAAACGGGAATTAATACACTATCGGGACCGGTTCGACAATCCCTGAAAGCGGGCGAAGTTCGGCGGCCATGGCTTCACGCACCAGGGACTCATCCACCACGGCACGATCTTTCATCACCAGCATCTCGAGCAAATTATGGCATAATATGGACATTTGACGGGGGTATCCGCGGGAATGCTCATGAATCACGCGGATAGCCTCACTGGTAAACAATCCCTCCCCGTGATAGCCCGCCTGAAGAAGCCGGAAATTGATCATCTCGTTCGTCTCG
Organism: uncultured bacterium; assembly: GCA_903934155.1. Taxonomy (GTDB): domain Bacteria; phylum Verrucomicrobiota; class Kiritimatiellia; order CAIKKV01; family CAITUY01; genus JAABPW01. The sequence continues at coordinate 2,963 of CAIZMS010000085.1, forward strand.
GTCAGATTCAGGGGGTTGATGACGCACTTCAGGGCAATACGATCCCAGAAATTCGGCATTTTACTCAGAACTGGCACCATTTCCGTCTGACCGACCAGGATCAGTTGAAGGATCTTGAACTCATTGGTCTCGTAGTTCAGGAGAATCCGGAGGATCTCCAGAACATAGTGGGGAAGCAACTGGGCCTCGTCAATCAGCAGCACCACCCGCTTCTTCTCCTGAACCCCTGTTTTGTATAAAAATTGCTCCACCGCCTCAATACAGTCCAATCCGGAGTTTTTTTTGGGATCCATGGGCGCATGAAAAAGCGCGACCAGTCGCGAGAGGAACTGTTTCTGGGTCCTGAAGTAAGGGTTGAGGATCATGTAGAAGCAAACATCCTGTTCCTCGTTGAGGATTTGGGACAATTTGCGACTGAGCGTGGTCTTGCCGGTTCCAACATCCCCGACAATGATGCTGAGCCCACGCTTGAGGTTGAGGGCAATCCGAAGCCGGGTCAGCGCCGCCTTGTGCTGGGAGGAGAGAAAAAAATAGGAGGGATCCGGGCTGGTCGAGAACGGCTCATCATGCAAGCCCAGAATTTTGTAGTAACTCATACGCCCCCATCCCTCCGCAACCAATTGATGGGAGGCAGATTATGCCCCGCAGGACGAAAACTCAAGCGAAGAAGCAACGGATTCTATCGCTTCCGATAGCGCTCAAGCGCCTCTTCAAGCTTTCCCGTACAGGGCGGACATAACCCACGGGCTTTTTCGTCGAGCTCCTGAACCGTCTCATGCTGGTAGAGGGCGCAACGCGGGAAGGGACAGGGCGCCATTCCCAATTGCATCGCCACACCGGCCACAGCGAGCTTTTCAACTCGCCGCGCATAGGTCTCCTGCGCGGCCGGGGTCGTCATACCCGTCAATTTCAGCGCCTTCAGATCAACCACCACAACCCCGTTCGTACCGGAGACGGGAAGATCACCCGGTTTACACTCCCCTGCCAAAACCAAAATCACCTGACCCTGGCCCTTGAGAGTTCGGGAAACGGCGATGCCGCCATCCGTTGCGGGGTCAATGGTGGTTGACACCCACGACACAAGGCGCGCCTTCAGTTCCGGCGAAACGGCCCCCATCGTCTTGACCACAACAAGATTGGGTTCAGCCGCCAAGACAACGCTGCTGAATACCGCCCACACCACACCCCACACCACCATGAATCGTTTCATCTTGTTACCTCCTGATTGCTTCCCGCCCCCCACAACAGCGTTAACGATAGGGAATTCAAAGAGCCGGATCGAGCCTTAAGTTATGCAGAACGCCAAAAGAGGCATTCCGAAGAATCGTCCCTTTCAACAACCCGCCATCACTTCCGTGCGTCGAAGGAGTGAACACAGGACCAGGAAAGAATACGCTCATCCGCAGTGATCAGTGCGAGATTGAGATGTTTGGCGGTGGCCGCAGGAATCCGATCAGACCAGATCCAGATCAACTCCTGTTATCTTCAATTCGCTGAAGAGTGGCATCATAGACCTCAATACTGATCCGAAACTGGTGTTGCTGAACAAGCGTCTCAATCCACTTGCGGGTTTTACTTTTTGTCAAAAAACCCTTCTCAAGTGATCGCAACAGAATACCCAAAGTCCCCATCGGACGAATCCCCTCAACCAAAGCCAGTTGGCGTAAGAGACGGTCATCGGTAAATATTAAGTCAGCCTTCCTCCGGATAGCCAGGGTCAGCACCTCGTTATCCGCTTTGCTGAGGGCGGCGGCAAAGTGGGTGGGGTTGGCAACCGCCACGATTTGACACGACTTCAAAAACTCGAGCAACGCGGCCTCCTCAGCTGGAGAAATCGGGGGGATCAGGAGTTCCTCCCGAACTGAAGCAGGAACCCAAGGCTTCCCCGGAAAGAGCATCGGAATCAACCCCAATTGGCCTATCTTGCCTAGAAAAATCAAGGGGCTCGCATCCGCAACCGTGATCACGGGCGCATATCCTCGGCAAGATCATCCACTCCGTAGTTGAGTGTAAGCCCGGCAGGATGGAGGCGGATCATCATATCGCGCAACGACACCCCTGCCATCTCAGCAGCACGAGACAGTGAGACGTGCCCTTTCCGGTAGGCCGCACCCGCCCGTTCCAACAGGACTTCGCTACACCCTTCGCGAAGCGCTTGCTTGAGAAGCGTGGCACGATCAAGACCGACCTGACTGGCAAGCCGCGCCCATTGTGCCGCCTCAGCCGA
>CAIZMS010000086.1 GCA_903934155.1 uncultured bacterium
CCTCCGAATTCCGGCCACGACGAAGCGTGGCCCTCCATCCGGATGGAGTTGAGATGTCTTTTAGAGCTCCAGTTCCATCCTGTAATCGTGAAGGATGAAGCCAGGCGCAAATTCCCAATCCACGGATTCGGTTTCCCTGAATCCGAAGGCGCGATAGGCGTGGAGCGCCTTTTCATTGGCGCGGTTGACCATCAGGAACAGGGTTTGGGCCTTATTTTCGCGCGCATAGCGGGAGGCTTCCTCAAGGCATTTCTTGCCGATGCCCCGTCCGTGATGTTCCTGGAGTACATAGAGTTTATGCAGTTTGCATTCTGTGGGGCCGACCATGGAGCAGGACAGGTATCCGATGGGGAGCCCTTTTTCCTCCACGACCTTCCAGACGATCCCGTTTTTCATTTCGTTCCGGATTGTTGTCGGGTCATACATTTTTGACACCATGAGCTCCAGTTGCTCCCTCGTGATGATGGAGAGAAAGGCGCGCGGCCAGATCGTGCGGGCCAGCTTCTGCAGTAGGGGAATATCCTCAGGGGTGGCCGGGCGGAAGGTGATCATGGCCGGATCATTTTCAGAACAGCCTCCACCACACGGCCGGTCGGCAGCGTCGTGGTGTTGATTTGGTGCGGGATGGCGGCGTAGAGATGCCGACGTTGTTCCAGAAGGTCAAGAATGCGCTTCAGGCGATCCGGCTCCTCCAGGAGGGGGCGGTTCTTCGCGCGGGAGGTTCGCTTCAGAATGGTTTCCGGGGTGGCGGTCAGGCAGACCACCAATCCTGTTTGGCTATAGTCGCGGATATTGTCCGGATTCAGGACCACTCCGCCGCCGCAGGCGATGACCAGGCCGTTGCGCTGGGAAAGTTCACGGGTCAGGGTTCGTTCCAGGGCGCGAAAATGGGGCTCGCCGTCCTCCTCGAAAATTTTAGGAATGGGCTTTCCCGCGCGCTCCTCGATGAGGGTGTCCATATCCAGGAAGGTCATTCCCAGCCGGGCGGCCAGTTTTTTCCCCACGGTGCTTTTCCCCGTACCCATGAAACCCATCAAAACGATGTTCTGGGGAGTGAGATGTAAGATGTGAGATGTGAGGGCGATGACAAGGCGGCCGGCGAAGAAGGTTTTGACGGCCCTCCCGACAAGGGACCAGCCGGAGAAGGGGGTGTTGCGGGATTTTGAAGCGAAGTCTTCCGGATTCACAACCCATTTGGAATTCAGATCCAGTAGCACCAGGTTTGCCGGGGCTCCTATGGCGAGTGATGGGGGCGGGAGCCCAATGATCCTGGCGGGCGCCGTGGTCCAGCGGGCGACCCAATCCAAGTCGCTCATCAGGCCCTTTTTCACGAGCAGGGTGTAGGTGATGCCGATGGCGGTTTCCAGTCCGACGACCCCGAAGGGTGCCGCTTGGAACCCCTTGGCCTTGGTGGCGGCGGTGTGGGGCGCGTGGTCGGTGGCAAAGCAGGAGAGGGTGCCGTCGAGGAGTCCCTGAATCAGCGCCGCCCGATCGGCTTCGCTCCGGACGGGAGGATTCATCTTGTAGCATTCGGGTTTGGCGGGATCCACATCGGCATCGGTCAGGGCCAGATGATGGGGCGTCAGTTCTGCGGTGACGGGGAGCCCTTTTTTTCTGGCCGTTCGGATGAGTTCCACGGAGCCGGCCGCGGAGAGGTGCTGGATATGAACCGCGCATCCGGTTTTTTGGGACAACTGGATATCGCGGGCGACTGTGACGGTTTCGGCCTCGGAGGGAATTCCCGGCAGGCCGAGCTGTTTGGAATAGGGGCCGTCGTGCATGACGCCGTGGCCGGCCAGTTTCGGGTCGAGCGCGTGGTCCATGATGGGGCGGTGGAGTCGTGCCGCCTCCCGCATGGCCGATTCCATGACCGCATCATTTGAGACCGTGCACCCGTCATCGGTGAAGGCGACGGCGCCAGCCTGGGCAAGTGCCGCTAAATCGGCAACTGCGTGTCCGGCCCGGCCCAGGGTGATGCAGGGAGCGGGGAGGACCTGGATCAGATTGGCCGCTCGGGCGCGGGCGGCAAGGGCGTCAACCTCGGGGGGGGAGTCGAGGGGGGGATTGGTGTTGGGCATGACGACAATGGTCGTGAACCCGCCCCGGGCGGCTGACTGGCAACCGGAAGAAACGGTTTCCGCCGCCTCATTGCCCGGTTCGCGCAGGTGAACATGAAGATCCACGAATCCCGGCGCGGCGGCAAGGCCACGGGCGTCAATGATGTGGAGGTTGGCGGGGAGCGGTGTGGGAACCGCCGAAAAACGGCCATTTTTGATAAAAAGGTCGTGAATGTCGTCTGTTTTGGAGGCGGGATCCAAAATTCTGACGCCTTTGATGAGGAAGATGCTTTTCACTAAATAGGTGTATACACCACCTGCGGCTTGACAGAAAAGCGAGAAATGGTACTTTGTCGCCCTTTGTAGAGAGGGACAAGCACGATGAAGATGACATATCATCCATCCAAGAGGAAACGTCAGCGCAAATGTGGATTCCGGAAACGGATGAAAACGGCGGATGGCCGTAAGGTATTGGCGCGCCGCCGTCAAAAGGGCCGGGTCAAGCTTAGCGAATAGGCTGCCCGTCTTGAAACGGTTGGTTTTCAGGTGAACGCCGTTGTTCATGAGGTGAGGGGGTTTTCCCTTTCAGTTGATGAACAGAGCATTGCCCGGGTGGGCAGGGCCGGCGTTCATTTTTTTTTAATGTGGGGTTTATGGCCACGCCTGAGGATACAGTGAATGCCCCGGCACCCGATCGTCGCTTGAGGCGACATCAGCGGCTGACCTCGGCAGCCGACTTCCAGGCTGCGTATGCCCAGGGAAAATCCGGTGCGGCGCGAACCCTGGTGATGTGGTTGCGTCACGGGCCGGACGCCTCGCTGCGGCTGGGCGTGGTGGCAAGCAAGGTGATTGGAAACGCCATCTGCAGGGCGCGGGCCAAACGCAGGCTTCGTGAAGCGTGGAGATTGAACCGGAACCGTTTCCGGGGTGATGTGGACGTGGTTCTGGTGGCCCGGCGTTCCATTCTCACCGCGCGGTGGCAGGATGTGAACGACGATTTGATCCGGCTGGCGGGAAGGGCCGGGTTGCTGACATGATCGGAAGAGTCCTCATTCTTTTGATCCGGTTATACCAGTATACGGTATCGGCCTTCCTGGGAGGGCAGTGCCGGTTTTATCCCACCTGTTCGGCTTATTGTATCGAAGCCCTTGAACTTCACGGAACCTGGCGGGGGCTCGGATTGGGAATGCGGCGGATTGTAAAGTGTCATCCCTGGCACCCGGGCGGGGTTGATCCCGTTCCGGTGCGGGAGCATTGATTTTGGAGTGGTGAGTTCAGGAAAAGAGGCGGTTATGAATATGAAGAAATTTTTGACAAAAGATACGTTGATCCTGGTTGTGTTGTTTGCGCTGATGCTGGCCTGGGGGCCGGTTTATCAGAAATTCTTTCCGCAACCTGTTCCCGTAAAACCGGCGATGGCCGGAATCGTGACGAATGCGGTTGTGGCGGCGTCCGCCATCCCCGCACCCGTGGCGGCCGTTCAGGCGCCCTCCGTGCCGGCGCCTGTTGCCGAGTTGCGTCAACCCTCTTCCATAGCCCGGAAGCCCGAGGTTCTGGTTGAGTTGACCAATGCGCTGGTCCGGTTGACGGTATCGTCCCATGGCGGTTGTGTAAAATGGGTGGAGCTGCCTGCCTTTACGGCGACGGCGAAGGATAAGTCGCCGGTGGTGCTGGACTTCGGAACGGTTCCGGCCCTGGCGTATGGCGGATTGCCCGGTCTGGATGAGTTTGCCGATTTCAAGGTTACTGTGGTGTCCAATGGGGCGGCGGCCCGCATTGAGGGGACGAGCGCCTCCGGGTGCCGGTTGATTCGTACCATCAGTCTTGGCAACCGGTATGAGGTGTCGGTTGATGATGCCTTCTCGAACGGGAGCGGGACGGTTCTGGCGCTTCCGGCGCATTCGCTTTCGATCGGAAGCATGGGAATGCTTCCCGGAGAAACCACGATGACCGGCGTGGACTTTCTGGGGATTGACACTCTGGCCTCCGTGGGTAATGACGGCGTCCGCCACTGGTCGAGCAAGCGCTGGTTTTCCGGCGACCTGACGCTCGTCGATTTCTTCCAGGAGGTTCCTCGACGCGGGGGAGGATGTGTGGGGCAACCCGCGTTGACCCGGATGATGCCGGTAACGGTTCGGGAACGCATCGCAACCGGCATGACCTGGGTTGCGGTGAAAAACAAGTTCTTTGTCCAGATCCTGCAGCCGAAGGATGGTGCATCGGGGTGCGACCTGATTGTTGAGCGTACCAAGGGCCCCTCCGAGAAGGCGGAAGAGTCTTCCACCTGGATGGCGGCGGCGACGCCCAGCCGGGTGGCCGCCGCAGTTCAATTCCCGGAACGGATGCTGGCCGCCGGGGAGACCTATTCCCGGAGCCTCAGTTACTTTGTGGGGCCCAAGGAACTTTCCTCCATCACTCCCCTCGGGCTTCAAAAAAAGGAAGTCATGGAATTCGGGATGCTTCGTCTGGTGTGCGAGGCTCTGGTGTGGAGTCTGAACAAGTTGAATTGGCTGATTCCCAATTACGGGATCGCCATTATCCTCCTGACCCTGATCGTGCGCATTATTTTTTGGCCCCTGACCCACAAGGGAACGGAAAGCATGAAGCGGATGCAGGCGCTTCAGCCGCAACTCAAGACCTTGCAGGAGAAGTACAAGGACAAGCCCCAGAAGCTTCAACAGGAAACCATGGCGATGTACCGGGAGAACAAGGTGAATCCCCTGGGCGGCTGCCTTCCCATGCTGGTCCAGATTCCCGTTTTCTTTGCCCTGTTCAGCGTGTTGCGAAGTGCCGTGGAACTGCGGTATGCCTCCTTCCTCTGGGTGGCCGACCTCAGTGCCCCTGAGAATCTGTTTCAGGGAATGGTGCCTTTCATCGGAGCCATTAATATTCTACCGCTTCTCATGACGGTGACCCAGATCTGGCAGACGAAATTGACGCCGGCGGTCGGGGATCCGATGCAGCAGAAGATGATGATGTGGATGATGCCGATCATGATGCTGATCTTCCTCTACAGCATGCCGTCGGCGCTGGTGTTGTACTGGACCGCCAACCAGGTGATGATGATCATTCAGCTGTACTGGCAGCGGAGGCTGAAGAAGGCTTAGGGGTGTACGATGAATTGCAATTGTCCTGTGACTGCCGTTATATCCGGATTCGCCGTTTTGGCTTATTTGCTGGGGGCGATTCCCAACGGGTTCCTGATCGCGAAGGCCAGGGGAATTGATATCCGCAAGGTCGGGAGCGGGAATATTGGCGCGACCAATGTGTACCGCTCGGTGAGCAAAGGGATGGGCATTCTCACCTTCGCTCTTGACGCCATCAAGGGGGCGGTTCCGGCCCTGCTTTTTCCCGTCCTGGTGACCGGGTGTTTGAATGTCCCAGCTCCGGTGTGGCTGCCGCTGTTGTTCGGGGGTCTGGCGATTGCCGGTCATACCTGGCCGGTCTACCTCAAATTCAAGGGCGGAAAGGGCGTGGCCACCAGCGCCGGGGCCCTGATCGGGATTGCGCCCGGCGCCACCGGGATCGGAGTCTTGTGCTGGTTTATCGCGCTGGTGGGAACCCGGTATATGTCGGTGGCCTCGATTGTGGCGGCCATTGCCGTGCCGACGGCCGGGTGGTGGCTGTACCGTGGGCAGGGGCTTGCCCTGCCTGTCGCCCTCATTTTTCTTGGCCTCTTGATTATCTGGCGCCACAAAGGCAATATCGCACGATTGATGAATGGCACAGAGAGCCGCTTCGAGTTTAAGAAGAAGTCAAAATAAAGTGGTGAGCCATGAGCAAAAAAATCGCCATTATCGGTGACGGCGGCTGGGGAACCGCGCTGGGGTTGACCCTGCTTCGAAAAGGGCACAAGGTCTGCCTGTGGGGTCCGTTTCCCGACACGATCGAACGCATCCGTGCCGCCGGCGAAAACAAGGACTACCTGCCCGGCGTCCGGCTTCCCGCTGAACTGGGGTGGACTGCTGACCGGGTTCGTGTTGTTGAGCAGGCGGAGGCGGTGGTGCTGGCGATGCCGACCAAGTATTTCCGCGCGGTTCTGGAATCCTTTGTCGGCTTAATTCCCTCTTCTACCCGGGTGATCAGTGTGGCAAAGGGATTGGACGGCGAGGAGTGCCACCGGATGACGGAAGTGGCGGAAGCGCTTCTCAAGGCCGGGCCGGTGGCCGCCTTATCCGGGCCGAGTTTTGCCTCTGAAGTGGCGGGCGGGGCCCCTACCGCCGTGGTGGCGGCCTGTCGGGATCGTGCCCTGGCGGCCTATTTTCAGGACGTCTTCAATACCCAGCGTTTTCGCGTCTATACCTCGGAGGATGTGGTTGGCGTGGAATTGGGCGGGACGCTGAAGAATGTGATTGCCGTTGGAGTGGGGGTGAGTGACGGGCTTGGATTGGGCCATAATGCGAGAGCGGCGTTGGTGACCCGCGGGCTTGCCGAGATCACCCGGCTCGGGGTGGCGATGGGGGC
>CAIZMS010000087.1 GCA_903934155.1 uncultured bacterium
GGGCCCGGCCACACGGTGGTGGGGAGCGGGAAGGGATGGCGTCCCGTTGGAGTTTGATGTGGTGTCGGAGTCACTGGATGGTCAGACCGTGTTGGTGGGCGAGGTCAAATGGACTGGGGAACGCTCTACCCCGGCGGCGGTGTTGGCCGATCTCAAGGCGCGGGTGGCCCTCGCTCCATTTATAAAGGGGCGTGAGGTCGTGACGGCGTTATGGATGCGAAGCGGAAGGCTGGCCGAAGGTATCGAGATCATCACGCCGGACAGGGTGCTGGAGGTTCTTTGAGGTGGGAGAGGGGGAGAGACATTAGACCATAGACATTAGACTTGATGCATTCGCAGCACCCTTCTTCAGTCTATCGTCTAAAGTCTAAGGTCTAACGTCTCTCCACCACTACGAGGATGGATCGGTAGCCGCCGCTGTCAAGAGGTAGATGGAGCAATGAAGTCTTGCAAAATAGAAGCTGTGATTCTATATTGTCAAAAATGATACCGCGAGCATCAATTTCAGTGCTGGAGAGGTTAGCGAAGCAGTTTCCGGCTGTTTTGATTTTAGGGTCGAGGCAGTGCGGAAAAACCACGCTGGTGAAGACGGCGGTGGGTGGGCGCTATTTTGATTTGGAACTGGGGTCGTCACGACAAGTTTTTGAAGGGGATCCTGAATTGGCTCTTCGACGCCTTCCGGAACCACTGGTCTTTGACGAAGCTCAACTCCTGCCTGCTCTATTCCCTGTGCTTCGTGGCCTGATCGACGAAAAAAGGGATAAGTCCGGTCGGTTCTATCTTCTCGGCTCGGTCAGCCCGGAACTCGTCAAAGGGATTTCAGAAAGTCTTGCGGGACGGGTTGGGGTGCTGGATTTGACGCCGTTCCTCTATGGTGAGGTGCGGGAGGTTGTGCCAGAACCCTTGGATCACCTTTGGGTTCGCGGGGGCTATCCGGAGGCATTTCTGGCGCCCGATACGGTGTCCTGGCGCTTCATGTTCGATAACTATTTCAGAACCTTTGTCGAGAGGGATGTTGCCCGAAGCGGCCTCGCGTTCACACCGCAGGAGATGAGGCGATTAATGACCATGCTGGCACATTTGCATGGAGGACTTCTCAATGCATCGGATCTTGGCCGCTCCATGGGAATCTCCTATCACACCGTCCAGAAGGCCATCGATATTCTCGAGGGACATTTTCTGGTGCGTCGTCTTCTGCCCTACCATGCCAACATCGGCAAGCGTTTGGTCAAGGCTCCCAAAGTGTTCTTGCGGGATTCCGGACTCCTTCATTACCTGTTGGGAATCGATTCATCAGAGACCCTGTTTTCCTCGCCGGCCCGAGGACGGAGCTGGGAGGGATTTGTAATCGAACAGGTGATAGCGGCGGAAGCGCTGAACCGGGGTGGGAGTCAGTTCTATTTTTACCGGACAGGAACAGGGGTTGAAATCGATTTGGTAATTGATCGCGGGCAGAAACGGATCGGGATTGAGGTCAAGTGCGCCGCCTCGGTTTCTGCAGCGGATACCCAGGGCTTGCGGCAAGGGCTTGCTGATGGAATTATCCATGAGGGGATTGTCATCTATTCCGGCTCGACCACGTTTCCTCTTTCTGAGGCCATCACCGCTGTGCCCGCGAAGGAAGCATTGGCCTTATCCGGTATTCCTGAAATCAGGAGCGTCCCATAGGACGCAGGTTAGAAGGCCGGCCTGCCGAAGAGCCACGCCGTGACCGGCGCCGCTACGGGGACGAGGACCAGGATGCTCAGGTAGCCGCCGCTGTCAAGCGGTGGAGTGGAAGCGGATTATCCATTTGCGGGAAGAGAAGAAGGACTTCACCACTAATCTGCACTGATTTTCGCTAATGGGGACCCTTCGACAGGCTCAGGGCGGAGGGGATTTCACGCGAAGACGCGAAGCCGCGAAGGAAGAAAGAGAATGTTTCATGATTTGTGCAGCATCCCGCCAGGGCGGGATCCAGCAAAAATCATGAAACGCCCGTCCGGGAAGAAATAGGTTTTGAGGTGCTTCGCGCAGGGTGGGGGCTTATTTCTTCAGATTCCGATGAAGAACCGTTGCGGAATTTTTATGTGGCGGTATTTCCGACACAGAAAAATGCCGCAACATTCTCTTTGTGAGCTTCGCGTGCTTCTGTTCGAACTCTTCTCCGGATTAGTGGAAATCAGTGAAGATTAGTTGAAGTCTTCTCTTCTGGCGAACGGCTGTACAAACTGGTGGGGAGGAAGGCCTCGCTGTGATTGGCGCGGCTACCCCTCATTCCTTCTTCTTTTGAAAGTGTCTGCTTTACGCGTAAAGCAGGGTCATTTATGATCGATTGCATGAACAAAGTTTCGGCTCGGGATGTTGCTTCAGCGGCTGGGGTATCGGCGCCCGTGGTGAGTTGGGTTGCGAATGGGACGGCGACGCAGCATCGAATCACGGAGGCAACCCAGTGCCGGGTCAGGGCGGTGATCGAGCGGATGGGGTATGGGGCCAGCCGTGAGGGTGGAGCAGGCAACCTAACAACGGCTCTCTCCGCCTTCGGCTACGAGTTTGTTCCTGTGACGTCACTGGAGGATCTGACGAACCTTCCCGGCGGCAGGCTGGTTGGGGTGGTGTATGAGAGAGAAGTCAGAAATAAGAAGTCAGAAGTCAGCTGGAGCCGGGACGCCCTCGTCCCGGAAGTGACCGAACAGGCGCCTGAGTTGCGGGACCCCTCCTTCGTGTCCACCCAAACGTTGGGTGGCACTACGGAGGGCCAAGGGGTAGGCGTCCCGGCTCCAGTTGGGCCTGAGCCTGAAGTCACACCCCAGGTGGTTCCACCGGTGGATGCCGACGTCCCGGCGGCATCAGTGACCAGTGAGAACCCCCCAGGCACAGACGGTGACGGGACGTCCCCGTCCACCTTGGCGGCCGAGCCTGTAGTGCCAGCCTCCGTGGTTCCACCGGTGGATGCCGACCTCCGGGCGGCATCGGTGACCGTAGAGAGCCCCCCCAGGCACAGACGGTGACGGGACGTCCCCGTCCACCTTGGCGGCCGAGCCTGTAGTGCCAGCCCC
>CAIZMS010000088.1 GCA_903934155.1 uncultured bacterium
CTCCGTGGGCCGTGTGGTCAACATCACGCCCCGGCTCGAGAAGGAACTCCGAGAACAGGCCTGGAAACGCCTTGCCGCTCTGCGCGCCGCCCGCGACATGAACCTGACCTCCACCCCGGAAGAGGTTCTCGCCATGCTCAAGCGCGACCCCCAGTTCCAGGCCGAAGGCGGCTTCAGCAAGCAGCGTTACCAGACGTTCTGCCAGAGTGTTCTAGGAACGCTCAATGCCAGCGTTGCCCAGTTTGAACAGCACCTTTCTGAAAATATCATCCTCCAAAAGCTTCACAACCTCACGGCCTCCGCCGTGTGGCTGAATCCCGGGGAGTTGAATCGCATGGCCGCCCGCTACGCTGATTCGTTCCGGGTTGACTATGTCAACCTCAGCACGAATCTCGTCAAGCAGGGTGATGTCAAGGTTTCCGATTCCGACCTGCGCGCCACTTATGCCAAACACACCAATGACTTTCTGGTTCCGTCCAAGGCCAGCGTAACCTACATTAAAATCCCAGTCTCGGACTATGTGACCAAAGCCACGGAGAAGGTCGACACCAATGCCGTCGAGGATTATTACATCACGCATTCGGATGAGTTCAGCACCACCGACACCAATGGGGTCAAAATCGCTACCCCGCTCGAACAGGTCACGGGCACTATCTCGAACAAGCTCATCCACGAGGCCGCCATTCAGCTTGCGCGCGATGTCGCCAACGACCTGGCCGACTCCCTGATCCCCAACCGGGAAGGCAAGGCACCGTCATTTATTTCCGTCGCCATGAAAGCCAAACTGGAGATTTACAAGACGGGCCTTTTTGACGCGGAAAGTGAAGTCGAAGGAGTGGATGCCGGGCTGGATTTCAATAAGGCCGCCTTCCGGCTCCGTCCATCCGCCGACGAGTGCTTCAGCGATGCCATCCCCGGCAAGAATTTCGTCTACCTGATGACCCTGGGCACCAATACCGACGCTTATGTTCCTGCCTACGAAGCGGTCTCCGATAAAGTTCGTGCCCTCGCCTACTCCCAGGCCACCTCAGCGGCTCTGGAACGGAAAGCCCGCGAGATTCATGACACCTTCAAAAAGGGACTGGCTCAGAAGAAATCCTTCGCCAATCTGGCCCGCGAAAAGGCTATGAATGTTTCAACCTCCGGGCTCTTCTCCGCGAATTCCGCGCCCGATGCCCTGAGCTCCAGCGAAATCCTCAGCGATATCACCCTCCGGAACGCCGGGGAGCTTTCGGATGTCGTTCAGGGAACCGATGGACTCATGATCGCCTATATCCAGGAACGCCGACCAGCCGCCGAGGATGAACTTTCCACCATTCAAAACCAGGTGGTGATGAATGTAATCCGGCGCCGCGCCCGTATCGTGTTCGGCGAGTGGCAGAATTCCCTGGTCGCCGGGGACCGAAAAAAGGACTCCCAACCTCCGGTCGAAATCCCTGAGGAAAACGTGGACGAAGATCTCAAGTAATCACGTCGGCCTTGCGCCCGCACCGGGCGCAAGCACCAGTGCGTAATCCGATCACGGAAACCTGATAGCCACGGCGCCCGATCAGCAGGCTTCCACAACCCGGACAAAGCGTATCCTGGCCGGCTTTCGTCAATAGGTTTCCCATATATACATAAGCCAGTGTTTTCCGGCTGATGTCCCATGCGCGATGCAGAGTTTCTCCGGAAGTGGGAGGAACCTCGAGGCAGAATTCCGGATGATAGGCACTCA
>CAIZMS010000089.1 GCA_903934155.1 uncultured bacterium
ATTGCGGAAGAGGTCATTTTGGGGCTTCGCCATGGGATACATCGGCGAAAGCCTGTCGTCGACAAAAACGAGCGGCGGTTGAGTTGGCAGGAAATGCATTTCGTAACCCCGCAGCACCTTCTCTCCGGTCACTTCCGTGAATCGAGGGACGCCGGAATGATTATAGTCGATCATCAACTCAACGCAGTCATTTAGGAGAGAATTAGGCTGGGCGGGAGGAGAAATGACGCAATCGTCCGTGACATCAAAGACAAAATACAACTGCCCTTTGCCGTCCCATGCCCCGGCCCATCTATAGCTCAAGTCAGCGGGCCCGCTCCACCCTTCTGCGGTGATCCCCTGCCCGAGCCATTGTGACTCCGCGTTTGACACGTCATACCACGTTGCGCCAGACCAATCCGCAACATCGCCGTCGACGGTGATCTCCCTTTCGGGGAATACACAGGCTTTGTCCGGAGCGACAGGCCCCCGCACGCAGCCGACACTGGCCGCTAAAGCGGCCAGTCCAAGGACAAGGGTTGTCGTTTTTAATCCATTCATCATAGTTCCTCGTATTATAATTTCTCCACCGTTTTCACAGGATTTTCCGGCCTGAAGCTGAACCAGTCCAAGCGCAGGATTTCTTCCTTCCCGAGCCCTTTGAACACCAGGCAAAGGTCATTCTGGCCCGGGCGGTTTTTCAATTTGCAGGTACGGGTCTTATAGATATCCGCGCCGCCGGTGGGAAGCACCCGGCAGGAGCCGAGCAGTTCGCCGTCCGCAGCGCCTTTCCTGATCTCGATGACAGCCCCTGTGCGCTCGGCGCAGGCGGCGTTAAACGTAATCGGCGTATCAGTCAGCAGGCTCTGCACCTTGGGGAAAGAGAGCCAGGCACCGTCCTTTTTGGCGTGGACCGAAAACCCTTCTCCAGGAATTTCCCGTTTGACTGTGCCATCGCTCGCGGCCATGTACCACTCCGCCTGGATCTGCGGCCAGGTGCCCTCGTAGCGACCCACGCCGTAGGCCTTGATCTCATACTCGACCGGCGCCATCTCGCCGTTGTCCTTGAAATGGACATAGCACAGGCCAGGAGCGCGATGGGCGCCTGTCCGGTCGAAGATGGTGTAGCACATGAACCACTGGTTGTTCCACGGGCAGAACGAGGCGTGGTCATGCGTGGTCCCGATGTCGCCGCGGTAGATGTAGGGGCCGTAGGCGTTTGTGGAGGTGGCATACTTGGAGCGCCAGGAGAGATAGTAGAGCCCGTTGTGTTTGTGCAGGAAGTTCTTGTCGTCGGCCTTGTTGATCGTGCCGTCCGGGTTTTGAAGGATGATCTTCTTGGGGGTTTCCGCCAGCGAAACCATATCCTCATTCATCCGGGCCATATAATAACTGTCGCCATTTTTCACCCACGCAGGACTCCCGAAAATGAGGTAAGGAGTTTTCCGGGCATCGTCGTCAACAAACAGGGTGGGATCGTAGGAGCGGGTGGGAGTGACACGTTCAGGAAGCATTGGCTTGCCCAGCGCATCGCGG
>CAIZMS010000090.1 GCA_903934155.1 uncultured bacterium
CTATACTTTTTCATGGCTGGTTTCCTTTCGTTTTGCAGCTACATAGACTGCGTTATTACTTGGGGATTATACCCCGCTTATTATACGGAGGAAACCAGCCTTCTCATCCTAACTCTAGCCTGGTACTCCAGGCGGGTGGTGAATCTTTCCTCTCGAAGGGAATGACAAGAGAGGTGAACTTACTCAATAGTCTTCAACGATCAAGCCCTGGATTTTTCGGAAATGGCTGTCGCGGCCAGCCAAAAGCGGCATTCCAAACAATTTGGCCTGCACGCCGATCATCAGATCCATTGTGGGAATGGGATGCCCCTTGCGCCGCAACAAGGCTTCTGCCTCCCCGTAAGCGACCGCAAAGGAACGATCCGGGAAAACGAGCTCCACATGCTCCGCCAGCCGCCCCACCTTGCGCAATTCCTCGGCGGGCCGGGCCGCCATACAGGCACCCGCCTGAAGTTCACAGGCCACAAACACGGACATGTAAAGCCCCACATCGGCCAATTCCAGAAGCTTGCGGGAAGCTGGCCCATTTTCGTGGCGCATGCGTTCGCGCATTAAATCAATGCAATAACTGGTGTCCAGAAACATGCCACCCTCACAGTCCGGGGGATTGAGCCAACGATTCGCCACGCGCCTTGTAGACCGTCTCGACGCCCTTCAGTCCGCTTGGGGTGAGACATACGTCGTCAAGATGACTCAACAGGTTCCGGCCGGTCGTGGCCTTACTGAACCGGCGCCGGATCACCTTGCTGAAGGATTCGGATCCTAGTTTGGCTGAAGCCAGAATGTCGTAGGCCTCGATATCAATGGTAATGGTTTTGACCGCCATGAGGCATCTTCCTTTCTCTTTTTTAAGTGCACTTATCATGCACTGATCCGGCTAACGCTTCAAGCGTGAAATGTGAGTCTCTCTCACTCCGCAGGGGGCAGGACGCCTTCCTTGACGAGCTGGTCATCCATCTCGGGGGTCAGCTCCAGAGGCAGGGGCGGGCCTTTTTCGCCTTTGGCCCGGATGAGTTCCATCTGGTAATTCTTGAGGTGCTCTTCCAGCGCCGCGCCGGTGTAGAGGGGCTTGAGGGGCTCAGGTGGCGGAGTGGCCATACCGCGACGCATCACCCGGGCACCCGGCGCCAGGCCAACTGGCCGCGCGGACACGGCCGACACAATGACTGGCGCGGCATTCATATCAAGCCAGGCCTCCTCGGCCCCTTTCCGCAGCAACGCCTTCTCTCCCTCGTAATCGGCTGAAACCAGCTCAATCCCGTCTTCCTGATCGCCCTGATACAGGAAATAGCTTTTCTTGGTCGCCGAATCGACCAGTCCCACCTGAATCTTGTTATTGAAATGGTTTTTGGTAATGGCGCACAACTTCAGGGTCTTGGTGAAGCTGTCGGCCTGCTGCTGTTGGGCGGTTGCCGCCTGTGCCGCGGCGGCGGCGGCCGCCGCGGCCGCCGCCTCATCGCCAAACGGCATGCGGGCGAGGATAACCTGGTAGCGATCGAAGGGAATGGTGGATTGTTGATTGTTAATTGTTGATTGAGAGGAGGCGGGGAAAGCCAGGCACACAAGGGCATATCCCATCACCACCAACCCCGAAAAATGACCCTGATTGTTCATGCAGGGTCTTATTATGGTGACCCAATCCCTTGCCAGCAACAGAAAAGTCTCAGGACAAAACCCGGAGATGCGCACCCTCTTCATCTTCCTCCACGAAACCGTGGTATTTTCCTCTCCGTGTCTGCCTCTAGCGAAGCCTTTCTGTTACCCATAAGTCGGGAGGAAGACTTCACCACTAATCTGCACTGATTCGCACTAATGGGGAGGGATCAAG
>CAIZMS010000091.1 GCA_903934155.1 uncultured bacterium
GACAGATTCGGATGAAATTCATCCCACTTCGGCAAGGGGCCCCATTTATCGAGCGGGATTTCCATTGAGCTTTCGCCCGGAGGGGCATTCACGGACACATCAACCGCCGTCGTTTTCGGGCTCGACGCCAGCGAAATCATGACCATACCCGTGACCGACTTGTCGGTTCCATTCTCCAAATTCACGCGAACGGAGGGTTTTGCCGGGTCGGGGTTCAGCCACAGTGTCGTGATGCGAACCAGGGGTTCCGCATGCAGTTCAATCCGTCCCACGATGCCGTTCCACTTGGTCTGGGTGTCATCGATATAGGCATGGGATTTACCAATCTCGATTTGCTTCCGGTTATCCACCCGCACGACCAGTTCATGAGGTCCGGGCGTGCATCCGCTCAACGTGAACCAATGGGGCGTGCTCAACGAGTTCTCCATCCCCATCTCCTTGCCATCCAACCAGACCCGGCTCTCCCACAGCACCCGTTCCAGCTCCAAGGTGACCACTTTTCCAGCCCAGTCCGCCGGAATCTCGATCGAGCGGCGGAACCAGACGGCGCCCTCATAGGTGACTTTTCGCTGAAGCCCGCGCAGCACGGAATTCGGTTTTTTTGCCGGTGTGCCAAGTCCCGCTTCGTCGGTGGTGCCGGGCAGGGCCATGGAACCAGCAAACGGGTGGGCGGCCGCAAACCAGGTTTGCGCCAGGCCTTCGTCCTTGGGATCAAGCTGCACGTTCCATGACCCGGCCAGGGACAGGCTTGCTCCGGCGTTATTAATTTCCTCATAATAATCCAGACATCCACTGGTGGACGCCGACCTCCGGGCGGCGTCTGACCGCGCCCGGAGGTCGCGGTCCACCTGGGAGAATGTTCCGATTATTTCAGGAACGTTAGTAAGCGTATCGTCCACAGCGAAGGCGGAAGCAATAAACAAACTGACCAACAAGAGGGAAAGATACTTCATCATGATTCTCCTTCGGAATTTGAGTTTACTGGGCTAGGATTCCCAGCTCTGAAATGACGACTCCGCCGTTTTCCCCGACGGTATGGGTGGCGACGAAGCGAAAGTAACGGACCGGGGTAGGCTGACTGAGGGCAACCGTCTGGAGGATCGGACTGGCCTTGATGTTGCCAAACTCACCCTTGGCGGCGGGTTGACCCCAAGCCTGGCCATCCTGGCTGAGATAAAATTCATAATGTGTCACGTTCCCATCCGCCCCCCGGACATCCGGCAGATACGTGAACCCGGTGACAGTTTCCGCCTTCCCCAGATCAACGACGATCTCCTGCGGTGCATCAGGGGCTTTGAACAGGGGCGCGCGCCAACGACGGGTGGTGCTCTCCTCGATGGCCACGCGGGCATCGGCGAGTTTTGCTGAGGTGCCCACCACTTTCCACTGGGTTTTCGCCAAGCCAAAGGTCGCGCTGACGATTCCGCCCGGCTCACCGCTTGAAGGGATGCAGCGAACTTTTACGGTCCCTCCTCTCAGCAAGGGAAACGGCTGGGTATAGGTCGGCGAATTTGCCGTCGGATCAGTGCCATCTATGGTGTAATGAAACGAGGAACCGGATGTCTCCGGGAGAATTTTCACGATGCCATCAACGCCTCGGACGATTTGGGGCTCAACCAGCTGATGGGGCATAAGATAGAGACCGAACTTCTTTATGGCCGGACAAGCATGGGCTTTGGTCACCCGCAACCGCAACTTGGTGGTGGTGGTATCGGGTGTCCGTATATATCGCTGACTGCCAACGATGTTGACGGTGGCTAATTCCACCCACTTGTCTTTCCAACAATCGAGCGCCACGCTTTCGATCCGCTGGCCGAGTGGCAAATATTCGCCGAGTTCGATCACATTAAAGGTGGTGGGTTTTCCCAGATCGAGCACCAGCTCGGGCGTGAGTTGGTTATCATCGGTGGTCCAGTAGGCATCGGGGGCATTGGCCAGCACCTGTGACGGGGCATAACGGGGTGAGTTGCCCCGGGTGTTTGTAGCGCTCGCCTTTGCGCCCAGCGCCAGATCCTTGGCGAAGGTCTGGGTAATGATCTGATGCCACGCCTGAAGCACTTCGATGCTTTTGTCACTAATCATGCCGCGGCGGTCGGGTGCAATGTTGAGGAGCAGGTTGCCTGAGCGCCCCACCGACTTCATATACATTTCCACCAATTCATAGGGCGTCTTCAAGCCACCGCCAAACCAGCCGCCAGTGATTGATGCATCCGCTTCGTACGGTGCCCAGCGATTGTCCTGGCGGAGTCCTCCCCCATTTTTCCAAACCGGATCAGGAACGGTTCCCCCTTCGCTGCGTCCCCACGTGACATCCCCATATGGCTCCGCTCCCCAGACGACCGTCTCGGGCTGAAGCTCATGGATGAGTTGAACGGTTTTGTCCCACTGATAATAGGTTTTCCCGTCAATGGTCCGCGTATCGTCGGCTCCGCCATAATAGCCGCTTCCTCCATTGGCACCATCAAACCACAGCTCAAAGATCGGACCGTAGTGGATCAGCAATTCCCGCAGTTGATTATGGTAATAGGTAACGTATTCCTGTTTGCCGTAATCCGCACGATTGCGATCCCAAGGGGAAAGATAGAGTCCGTACAGGATCCCCTGGCGTTTGCAGGCCTCCGCCATTTCTTTGACGACATCCCCCTTGCCCTGTTTCCAGGGACTGTTCTTGACGCTGTGTTCAGTATAGGCGGAGGGCCAGAGACAAAACCCATCATGATGCTTGGCCGTGAGGATTAATCCAGCGAAACCGGCTTCCTTGACGGTGCGGGCGATCTGATCCGCGTCAAAGGCCGTCGGATTAAACCGCTCCGGGGATTCATCCCCACTTCCCCACTCCTTACCGGTGAAGGTATTCATTCCGAAATGAATAAACGAGTATACCTTCAAACCCTGCCAACGCAGTTGCCGGGCATTGGGAGTGGGCCCAAAAGGTGTTGGCGCGGGTGTCCCATCCAGCGGTGCCCGGGAATCCTCCGCGCAGAGGGTCAACGCATTCACTCCCATCAACAAAACCAATAACCAACTTATACAATTTCTCATGTTCACCCTTTCTCCTGGAGCCGGCGGTCTCCGCCGGTAACAAGCTCTACCGGCCGAGGACGGCCGGCTCCACCGCTTCCCCATGGAGCCGGCGGTCTCCGCCGGTAACCGACTCTATTGTGTCCCCGCTTTACCCAGCCACTCCTGGCACTTTTTTGGCCACACGCTGACCTCTTTCTTGGAACGCAATCCATAGCCATGTCCGCCCTCGGCGCAGAGGAAGAACTCGTTCGGGACCTTGGCCGCCTCCAGTGCGGCGTGATAGAGCTTGCTCCCGGCGATAAACATGTCGTCGTCCTCGGTATGCACCATGAACGTCGGCGGGGTCTGGGCACTGGGGGTCGTTTGACTCGAGAGTTTCCCGGGGCCCGACTTGAGATAGGCGGGATAGATCAGGATCGCGAAATCCGGGCGCATCGCCTCGTCGTCGGTGGCATCCAGTCTGGCATAGGTGGATTTCCCGTAATTATTGCTCAACCGCGCGCAGAGATGGCCCCCGGCAGAAAAGCCCATCACGCCTATTTTGTTCGTGACGATATTCCATTGGGCCGCATGGGTTTTGACCAGTCGAATGGCCCGCTGGATGTCCTGAAACGC
>CAIZMS010000092.1 GCA_903934155.1 uncultured bacterium
CTCGCCGGTGCGCACGGCGACGAGGTGGTGCGCATGGCCGACACCATGATCGAGGAATTTCGCCGCTGGCAGGACGGCGAGCCCCTGCGTTACTCCGTGAGCCTAGACATGCTCGACCGTATGGCGTGAGAGTATTGCAGAATGTGACCTTGAGCCTTGAATGAAGGGATTCTGGGGGGCCAGGTGTGAGTACGGATGTCTGATTTGAGTCATTTATGAAAACATTGGGAAAACTGCTAAGTTCTGCGGGAAAGACGGAAGTACTGCGGGCATTGATGCGGCAGCCCGCTCCGGCTGGGTTGCGCGAACTGTCTCGAATCGCAGGGGTCCATCCGTATTCGGCGGTACAGGTCTTTGAGACGCTGGTTCCTGCCGGCCTGGTCTTGCGGAAGAAGATGCCGTTCCGCGACCTTTATATGCTGAACCGCAGCCATAAGGATGCCGCGGTACTGACAGCGGTTTTTGACGCTGCGGATCAAGGCTTCATCCGGGCTCGCAACCGGTTGTTACATAAGCGGGCCAGGACAATTCTTCCTTTCATCAAAGAAGCGCGGCGGATGCAGGCTTCCGTAACGGAGACTCGCCATGTCGCTTGAAAAACTGTTCCAGGCGGCCGTCCTTGAACTGCGTAAAAAACCTGTGCTTTTTGCCGTGGCGGGCGGTTTTGCGGCTGATTTGTACCGGGGCGAGCCCCGTCTGACCATGGACATAGACTTGGTTATCCTGCCTGAAACACAGGGGGAGGAAACAGCGATAGCCGTCATTGAGGCGATTGGACTCAAGGCCGGTATTGTGAGTAAGGCGGATCTTGCCGGAGGCCGGCTTGCTGCCCTTCGTCGGCAAAATACCGAGACCTGGATGATCGAGGGGCGCCCGGCAGGGAGGACCTCGGGAGAAGGGGTTAAAATCCTGTTTCCGGCCCGTTCGAAAAAACCATGAATGGTCGTCTGGAAATCAAAGTGTGGCCCATGGATTTGTCGGCTAGGCCCAAAACTTAAGCGATATCGATACGAGAATAATGGAGGGACATATGAATAGTCGCGAACGGTTAGCTAAAGCGCTTGATCATGAACAACCTGACCGGGTGCCCGTGGATATCGGGTCAACCGCCGTTACCGGTATACACGTCTCCGCCCTGACACGTCTGCGTGACGCCGTGCTGGGGCCCGGGCGCGGTCCCATGAAAGTGATTGAACCCTATCAGATGCTGGGCGAGGTAGATCCCGAACTGCGCGCGGCTCTGGGCATTGATGTCGTCGGGCTGATGACCCGCAAGACCCTGTTTGGGTTCGAGAACCGCGACTGGAAACCCTTCACCTTGTTTGACGGAACGAAGGTGCTGGTACCTGGTCAGTTCAATGTTACGGTCGATACAAACGGCGATTATCTTTTATATCCTGAGGGGGATCTCTCGGTTCCGCCCAGTGGCCGTATGCCTAAGGGTGCCCATTTCTTCGATTCGATTATCCGCCAGCCGCCCATCGATGAGGAGCGGCTCAATCCGGTGGACAACACGGAGGAATTCGGCCTTTTGAGCGAAGAGGACCTTGCTTGGTATCGTGCCCGGGCGGCGGAATTCGACCGGAATCCGGAGTTAGCAGTGGCCATGACCATGCCGGGCACCGCATTTGGTGACATAGCCCTTGTTCCGGCTCCATGGATGAAGCATCCGAAAGGCATCCGTGATATCGAAGAGTGGTATGTTTCCACGGCGGCCCGCCAGGATTATGTGCTGGCCATTTTCGAGAAACAGTGCGAGATCGCCCTGCAAAACATTGAGACGCTTATCGGGATCCTCGGTGATCGTGTTCAGGCTGTGTTTCTCACAGGCACGGATTTTGGAACGCAACGGGGCCTATTCATCTCGGTAAATGCTTATCGGGAGCTATTTAAGCCGTTTCATATCAAGGTCAACAAACTTATTCATGAAAAGTGCGGATGGAAAACTTTCATTCATTCTTGCGGTGGCGTGGCCGAACTTCTGCCCGACATCATTGAAGCCGGCTTTGACATCCTGAATCCCGTTCAATGTTCCGCCGAGGGGATGGATGCGAGAATGCTCAAAGAACGGTTTGGACGGCAGCTCACTTTCTGGGGCGGCGGAGCCAACACCCAGCAGACTCTCCAGTTCGGGACACCGGCGCAGGTTTACAGCGAGGTCAGGGAACGGATCGAGATTTTCAATCGTGACGGCGGATTCGTGTTCGACCCGGTGCATAACATCCAGGCGACCACTCCCACGGAAAACATGGTGGCAATGTTCAAGGCGGTCAAGGATAGTGGGAAAGGATGAGCAGAATGAACAAAATGAATACAATGTCTGGCGATAGCAAGATCAACCTGTCCTATCTGATTCCAATTTGCCTTGTGGCGACCTTGGGGGGATTGCTTTTCGGCTACGATACGGGAGTGATCTCGGGGGCCATCGAACCCATGACGATCAAGTTTGCGCTGAATGATGTGATGAAAGGGTGGGCTTCGGGGTGTGTGCTTATTGGGTGCGCCCTTGGCGTGCTGGTCGCTGGCCCCTTTTCAGACCGGTTCGGGAGAAAGAAAACGCTTTTCGTGGCGGCCGTGCTGTTCCTGGTTTCGGCTATTGGTACGGCTCTTCCGAAAGACATCATCATGTTCATTGTATTCCGGATCCTGGGAGGTTTTGGTATCGGGATCGCTTCGGTTTCGACCCCGATGTACATTGCGGAAATTACACCAGCCCGTTATCGGGGGCGCATGGTGGCTGTGAATCAGATTGCGATTGTCGGGGGTATCGCCCTGGTTTACTTCATCAACTACTTTATTGTCCGTCTGGGTGACCAGGCTTGGAATATCGAGACGGGTTGGCGATGGATGTTCGCCTCGGGTGCTGCGCCATCGGTGGTGTTCCTGTTGATGTTGGCCTTGATTCCCGAGAGCCCGCGCTGGCTGGTGGAGCAAGGGCGCGAATCATTAGCCAGGCTGATTCTGGCCCGAGTGGGAGGGGATCGCTTTGCCGATGTTGAAGTGGCGGCGATTCGTGGTTCTTTGGCGGATGAGAAGGGAACCTGGGGTGAACTATTCTCTCCGGCGCTTTTGCGTCCTTTGGGCCTGGGTATTGCCCTGGCAACGTTACAGCAAGTCACGGGGATCAACGTGTTCATGTATTTCGGCACCACCATTTTCAAGAATATGAGCCAGTCCACGGGGGTGGATGCGGGTATGCTGCAGCAGATGGTGATCGGCGGTTCCGGCGTGCTGTTCACGGTGATCGCCATTGCCACGGTGGACCGATGGGGCCGCAAGCCGCTGATGGTGCTGGGGACCAGCGGGATGTTGGTCAGTCTGGTGGGGATGGGCGTCATGGCGCAGACCCTCAGCGATCCCACCCAGGCCAGTCATGCTATGCTTGGCTTCATCATCCTCTATATCGCCTGCTTTGGGTTGTCCGTAGGGCCAGTGGTGTGGGTGATCCTGTCCGAGATATATCCCACAGCGATCCGAGGTCGTGCACTGGGCTTGGCGACGTTCTGCCTGTGGATTGGGGATTATGTGGTGACTCAGACCTTTCCGATGATGGATGCTCCGGGTTCCTGGCTGGTGCAAAAGTTCAACCACGCCTTTCCGTTCTATGTGTACGCCGGTTTCTGCGTGGTGCTTTTGATCGTCCTGCGCTTTGTGCCCGAGACCAAGGGCCGGACTTTGGAGGACATCGAGCGCTCCTGGTTTCACCGGGAGGCGTGACAGTAGTGGAAGAAAATATAAACAAAAGGGGCAATGTTCAAAGAGCGAAATGGCTGACTGAAGCCATCTCGGGCTTGGAACAGGTCATCCATTCCGGGGAATTGTCAGGCAATGCCGCCGCCTTCAAGCGAATGCTCCGTGAATATCAGGATGAACTGAAGGCGTTGAAGGAAAAAGGCTGATCCCGTTTGATTGGGAAGGAATAGCACATGATCGGCCTGGCGATCCTATTCCTGGTGTTGAGTCTGATGTTGCAGGTGTGGTTTTCAGTAGCCGGATTAGTGATCGGCCTTTGTCTTGCATGGGCTTTACGAAGGTTTGTTGCATTCCTTAGCAAATATGCAATATTTCACTGAAATGAGGGTGTGCCATAACGGTTTGCCCCATATAAACCCGACAGGAGATATACAGATGGCAAAAGCATTGACAAAGAGTCAGATTGTGGCGAGCGTGGCGGAAGCGACCGAAATCAGCAAGAAGCAGGCGGGCGCAGTTATTGAGGCGTTGGTTTGTTTGGCGTACAAGAATGCCAAGAACAGTTTCACGCTTCCTGGTTTGGGCAAACTGGTGTTGGTGAATCGCAAGGCGCGCATGGGCCGCAATCCCGCGACCGGCGCAACCATCAAGATCCCGGCCAAGCGCGTGGTGAAGTTCCGCGTCGCCAAGGCTTGCAAGGACGCGATCCTGGGCTAATTGGATCCCGATGATTCAATTCAAGGCCGCAACCTTCTGGTTGCGGCCTTTTTTATTGATCCCGGCGGCTCAGCAAAAGCCCAGGATATTTTCGCCGGGGCTTAACGGTCGCTCCTGCCCCTTCCAGACGAATACCCC
>CAIZMS010000093.1 GCA_903934155.1 uncultured bacterium
GATTCTGAATTCTGGATTCTCTCCCTGATCACCCAGCTCAACCGTGGCTGCACCACATCAATCCCAAGCGGTTTTTCACGGTACTCGCACCGAAGATTCTCCACGGTCGCAGCCATAAGCCCGACCAACGGAGTCATCAGCATGGCGGCAATAATAAGCCATCGTTGTTTATTCATTTCTTCAGACTGTCCCGCTTCTCCAACTCGATCGACTTCTTGATTTCCTGCTGGATCGTCGCATTCAGATCTTCAGGCGCGGCATCTTTCATGGCCGCCGGGGCGCTCACATCGGAATTGTAAACGCCACCCTCCCACCGCAGATTACGGAACTCGCGCGGCGTGCTCCAGCCCTGCGCGTTGGCTCCAAAATCCACTTCTTTGCCATCCTTCAGATATGACTTCGCGCGCCTGAAACTGAGCTCAGTCACCGTGTCCCAGCCTGACAGCGAGGAAGGGACGCCTTTCTTTCCGTCTGACACCATGTCCTCCAAAGCAATGGACACCGTCTGCCAGTCGGGTGATCCCGTAAGCGCCTTGCGGGCCGTGTAGGTGCCGCCCGGCTTTCCGGGAAACGCACCCCACCCGTTCAGATCAGCGCTTACGGCGAGCACGTTGTCCTTGGGGCATTTGACATCCACCACCAGCTTGGCACCGGCGGGTCCGCGCCATTTCGGATCCTTCAGCTTGCGTGTCGTCGCGTTCCACACATGCGGATTCGCCCACTCCAGCCGGTACCAGTCCTGCCAGCCCCGCGCAAAATCATCAATCAACGGGGAGGGCTTATCGGTTGCCTTCACCCCGGCCTGCTTCAGTTCATCCGGGAAGATCATGGCCTCGCGCGAGGTAACGATAAACGTCTCCGGCGGTTTCGAGCCGCGCTCTCCGATCCGGTCGGTCTTTAGCGTATAACTGACATTCGCATACACGTACAGCGGCTGCTCCACGCTCAACACAGGACACTCCGCTACCCACCCCTTGCCGTCGGGCTTTGCTTCCGCATCGCGCCAGAATCGCGTCAGACAATGCGGATCAATGGAATAATAGATATCCACCTTGACCACCTCGGCCGGCCGCTCCGCCTTCACCCTAGCCCGGGGAATCCCGTTGCGCGTTTTTAAATCCACTGTCAATTCAGGGGTCTTCGGATAATCAAAGATCCCCTTCAGATAACAATCAAACCAGAGGATGCCGCAAATCCCGGTTTCAGGCAGGCCCCTGTGGTTGAGGTGCGGAGCGATCACATAAGCGACATCCCGGCTCCCGATCTTCGTCCAATTCATCGTCATGTTGTCAAACGGTCCGGCAAAATCGTTCGATGGCGCCATGAAAAGAATCGGACAGGCGACACCCGCAATATAGGCCAGGTCATCAATCGTCGCCCGCTCTATCGCGTTGCCCTTGACGGGCTGTCCCGAGCCCGGCATCCCGCTCAACTTGCCGCTGACACCTCCTGAGCCCCCGCACGACGGCACCGCCGCTTTCACCCTCTTATCAATGCCCGCGACATTGACCGTGATCTTCCCGCCCATCGAATGACCTGTCACACCAAGATGCTTAGGATCAACCTCCGGCTGCTGCTCCAGGAAAGTCAAACCGCGCCTTGCCGCCAGCACCAGCATGAACCAGTTGTTGTTCCGGGGCGACTCGACGGAATCCAGAGTCTTTGAATCCGGCGCCATTGAGCCGTAATGACTGTTGTGCTTCTGCGTGGCATCGAGCGCACCCCAGTCTGTATTAGGGTCTGAATCCTCGAGTGGTTTTCCGGTCAGCTTGTTGCCACCCCAATTAATGGACAGCCCTGCATTGCCATTGACGGCGGCATGCCTGACTGATTCCACCGAAGCGCTTTGCCCGCCGCCATGGATTTGCAAAATTGCTGGAATCTTTTTGTCGCTTTTCGGGAAAGCATAATACCCGGACAAACGGGATTTTGTATTTTTGAACGTGCCGATCGTGAAAACCACGTAGCGATAGGTGACATCCCCTTCCTTCCACTCCCGCACCACCTGCGTCTCCAACGGCTCCTTCCGTGGATCATAATTACCCCAGAGCTCATCCAGATTGGTCGGCGCTTTGCCATCCTTCAGGGGAGGTAGTGAATCTTCCGAAAACACCTGACTCGCCGCCGCCATCACCACCATCACACCCATCATCATCCGGGAAAATTTTTGTCGTTTCATATATCCAGCCCCTCCCTTTTCAAACCCCATTTTTTACTAACGTGCCTGAAATAATCTAGACATCCTCCCTGGTGGACCGCGACCTCCGGGCGCGGTTTGACGCCGCCCGGAGGTCGGCGTCCACCAGTGGATGTAATGAGAACACTAGTAACTCGAA
>CAIZMS010000094.1 GCA_903934155.1 uncultured bacterium
CCAGGATGGCTACGAGGCGCTGAAACTCGGGTTCGTAGAGGTCAAAGCCTCGCGAGCGAACAAGGCTCATGCGGGTCAGTTCAAGGCGGTCAACGCGACGCCGAAGCGCTTCCTGCGTGAATTTGCGGTTGAATCCAGTGACGAAGTCAAGGCTGGCGACATCGTGACGGCCTCTGTTTTGGATGGAGTCGATTACGTCGACATTATTGGGATTACCAAAGGACGCGGGTTTCAGGGTGTTGTCCGTCGATTTAAGATGGCGGGCGGACCGATGACCCATGGCGGCCATTCGAAGCGGCGTGTCGGATCGATTGGATGTCGTTCCTTTCCTGGACGCGTTCACAAAGGAAAGCGAATGCCCGGACACATGGGTAATGTGCGGGTCACAACGCAAAATCTGAAGGTGGTTCAGTTGCGAGCGAGCGAGAATCTGATCCTTGTGAAAGGGGCAGTTCCCGGACCGGCTGGAGCACTGGTTGAAATACGCAAAGCATTAAAGAAGACGAAGGCGGGGCAGGGTAAATGAGCAAGCTTTCTGTCTATGACATGAAAGGGTCCTCGTTGGCGAAGGTTGACTTTCCTGACGAGTTGTTGACGAGCAAGGGCCAGCAGGCCGTCCGTGATGTAATCGTGGCCTATCAAGCCGGGTTGCGTGCGGGGTCGGCCTCCACACTCGGCAAGGGGGCCGTCGCGGGGAGCAATAAGAAGCCGTGGAAACAGAAAGGTACCGGACGTGCCCGTGCTGGTTTCAGGCAATCTCCCGTTTGGCGGGGCGGTGGTGTGGCTCATGGGCCTCATCCCCGTAGTTACGCAAAGCGTGTTCCTGTTAAAGTCGCGCGTCTGGCATTTCGGAGTGCACTGAGTGATCTTATCCGTGAGGATCGCATTCGGGTACTGGACACATTAACGGTGACGGAACCCAAGACGAAAGCTGCTGTTGCATTGCTGAAGTCACTCGGTCTTAAGCAGGGAGTTTTGATCGTGGTTGACAAGCTTGACAAAAACCTGCTATGCGCGCTCCGGAACCTACCTAATGTGGAGGCTACAACGGCCCGGGATGTCAGTACATTTCAGTTGGTTCGCTTTCCTGTGACGGTGATGACCCGCTCAGCGATGAATCAGTTAAAGGTGCGGCTTGAGGGCGAGCCGGGGAGGAAATCATGAAAAATCCACTTTCCGCAGTCCGAGGTTTGCACATCACCGAGAAGGGGTCTCTGCTTTCAGGGCAGAACAAGTATTTGTTCAAGGTTGATCCCGCGGCTAACAAGCTGGAGATTAAGGGGGCGATTGAGGATTTCTTCAAGGTCAAGGTCACGAAGGTCAATACCATGAATTATGATGGCAAGGCCTGCCGTGAACGTACTATCCACTCTGGGAAAAAGCCGGACTGGAAGCGCGCGGTGGTGACACTGAGAGAAGGCGATAAGATAGATTTGGAATAGGAAGCACGACATGGCTCTGAAAACCTACAAACCGACGACGCCGAGCCTGCGACACACGCAGCTCTCGACGTTTGATGAAATTACCCGGAGCAAGCCCGAACGGTCGCTCACGAAATCACAGAAGTCAAAGGCGGGGCGCAATTCTGCGGGACGAATCACAGTTCGTCATCGTGGCGGGGGGCACCGGCATCATTACCGGATCATTGATTTTAAGCGGAATAAAGTTGGTATTCCCGCCAAGGTTCAAGCTATTGAATATGACCCGAACCGGACGGCGCGAATTGCACTACTCGCCTACAGAGATGGCGAAAAGCGCTATATACTGGCTCCGGTCGGACTGGAAGTTGGGACGATGGTGATGTCAGGTCCTGATGCCGAGCCGATCAACGGGAATGCGTTGCCGCTTGCGAGGATACCGCTTGGGTTGCCGATCCACAATATTGAGTTGACGGTAGGGTGCGGCGCGCAATTGGTGCGCAGTGCTGGTCAGACCGCACAGTTGATGTCGCGTGAAGGTGGTTATGCTCAGGTGAAGTTGCCGTCAGGTGAAATTCGACAGATCAATGTCGAGTGTCAGGCGACAATTGGCCAGGTGGGAAATTTGGATCATGATGGAATTTGCCTGGGCAAGGCCGGGCGTAAGCGTTGGAAGGGGATTCGGCCTACCGTACGTGGTGTGGCGATGAACCCGGTTGACCATCCGATGGGTGGCGGTGAAGGTCGTACGTCCGGCGGCGGTCACCCAGTGACGCCGTGGGGTCAGCTCACGAAGGGCAAGAAGACCCGTGCGGGACGAAAGACATCGAGCAAATTTATTGTTAGGCGGAGAAAGTAAGCCATGGGCCGTTCATTAAAAAAAGGGCCGTTTGTTGATGAGAAGCTTCTGGAACGCGTCGAGAAGATGAATCGCGTTGGCGAGAAGCGCGTGGTCAAGACGTGGTCCCGTCGTTCCATGATTGTTCCTGAGTTTGTCGGGCATACGCTTGCCGTACACAACGGCAAGCAGCATGTTCCGGTGTACATCACGGAGCATATGGTGAGCCATCGTTTGGGTGAATTTGCGCCAACACGCATTTTCCGTAAGCACGGCACGCATACCGACAAGACGGTGGCGTTGAAGTAGTCTTATGCGGGCGGGTAATAAGGCGAGGCGGCTTGAATTGACTTTTGCGATCTTGTGCCTGCTGATGGGGCGCGGTTTGATGGCGGGAGTTAACGAAGGAGAAGCGGATTTTCTTCGACGCCAGGTGAAATTCCTGACCGAGGCGCTGGCCATGACGAAGGCGGAGGCGGATGGTTTGAGGGCCCGGGTAGATAGCCGGGGCTATGAGACGGCGGGGGGGAGGGGCGGAAGGCCCGTTGCTCCTGCCGAAATGAGGGACAAAGAGTTTAGGATTTTGGACGTAAACAAAGAGCTGGGCATGGTGATCCTTGACGGCGGGCGACAGAACGGTGTGAAGCCGGGGCTGAAGTTCGCGGTGATGCAAGAGGATCGGGCTGTGGCCACGGTACGGGTTGTGGATGCGCGGGCGGCGGTTGCCGGGGCTGTGATTCATAAGACGAACCGGGCATTTCCCAGGGTTCAGGACCGGGCAGTTGTGGTGACCGGCTCCGGGAACTAGGAGCAAGGCAATGGAAGTCAAAGCAGTGACCAAGTATGTACGTCTGTCTCCGCGTAAAGCGAGGGATATGGCGAGGGCTATTCAAGGTCTGCCGGTGGCCGATGCAATCAAGACAGTGGAGTTTAGTGAGCGCAAGGCCGCGCGACAGTTGGAGAAGACGATTCGTTCAGCGGTGGCTAATGCGGAAAATAACGCGAAGCTTTCCGCGGATGATCTGCGAGTGAAAGAGGCCACGATCGGCGAAGGGCCGGCGATGAAGCGTTTTTGGGCGCGGTCGCGTGGCATGGTGAGCCGGATCCGGAAACGGACCAGCCACATCACGATTGTGTTGTCAGACGGGAAGTGACCGGCGGATGCCGGGAGATGTGAAAGGAGATTCGTTTTGGGACAGAAAATCAATCCGATTGGACTCAGGATTGCCGTCACTAAGGCGTGGAAGTCCCGCTGGTTTGCTGATAAGAAAACCTGCGGAACCCTGCTGATGGAGGACCTGAAGATCCGTGATCTCGTGAAAAAGCGCTTGGACGCGGCCGCTGTGGCGGAGATCATTATTGAGCGGTATGCGAACCGCGTTCGTGCCACCATCTGTACCGCGCGCCCCGGAATCGTGATCGGTCGCAAGGGGCAGGATCTGGATCGAATACGCGATGAAATCGCGAAAATAACGAGCAAGGAGATCTATTTGGAGATTCGTGAGATCCGGAGCCCGGACACGAATGCGCAACTGGTCGCCGAGAGCGTGGCATTGCAGATGGAACGGCGAGTGTCATTCCGCCGTGCGATGAAGCGTGCGATCAAGATGGCTATGGAATTGGGCGTAAAGGGAATCCGCATCAAGTGCGCCGGACGACTCGGGGGATCCGAGCTGGCTCGTGTGGAGTGGTACAAGGAGGGAACTATTCCTCTGCATACGCTTCGCGCGAACATAGACTACGGGTTTGCCGAGGCGAACACCACGGCTGGAAAAATTGGCGTCAAGGTGTGGATTTGTAAGGAAAAAGAGGAGCCTGAGAAGGCAGTAAGGGGACGTTCCAATGCCACTTATGCCTAAGCGTGTGAAGCACCGCATGGTGCAGCGCGGATCCCGGAAGGGAACGGCGCACTCGGGAAACACTTTGGCTTTCGGTGAATATGGTCTGAAAGCGTTGGATCGTGCGTGGGTTAAGGCGACCCAGATTGAGGCTTGTCGTGTGGCGATGAACCGGAATATGAAGCGCCGCGGTAAGGTTTGGTTGCGAATTTTTCCGGATAAGCCGGTCAGCAAAAAGCCGCTCGAAACGCGGTCAGGTAAGGGTAAGGGCCCGCTGGACTGCTGGGTTTCGGTTATTCTTCCAGGAGCAATGCTCTTCGAGGTGGACGGCGTGACCGAACAGTTGGCGAGGGAATCGTTGCGTCTGGCGGCGGCAAAGTTGCCGATCCGGACAATGTTTGTGAAACGGCACGGGTAACCGGGCCAAACAGGACAGGGGTGCGGACGCCATGAAGGCCGCGAAACTGAGAGAGTTTAATAAAGAGGAACTTGCGCAACAAAACTCCGACATGGAGAAGGAGCTGCGTACGTTGAAAATTCGTAAATCGGCGAGCCAGATTGAACAGCCGTCACGGATTCGCAGCCTTCGTCGGGATATTGCCCGCGCGAAGACGGTGATGACCGAGCGGCGTCGCCAGCAAGGTTGAGGATTATGGCAGAAACGGAAACCGATCGGGGCCTTCGCAAGGAGCGCACAGGTGTGGTGGTCAGCGCTTCAATGCAGAAGACCATAGTGGTACGCGTGGAGCGTAAGACGAGGCATCCCTTGTATGGCAAGGAAATGCGTCAGTCGAAGAAGTTCTATGCTCATGACGAGGAAGGCAAGGCCAAAGTGGGCGATCATGTCACGATCGTCGAAACGCGTCCGTTGAGCAAGCTCAAGCGGTGGCGACTGGTCGAAGTCTTGGAAATAGGGAAACGCCAGTAACTGGATAAACGACCATGATTCAAGAAGAAACAAACCTTGATGTGGCGGATAATACCGGCGCGCGTAGCGTTCGTTGTTTTCGCCTGATCGGGCAGCGAAAGATGTATGCCCACATTGGAGATTTGATCCGGGTTGCGGTAAAGGAAGCCCAACCCACAGGGATGGTGAAGAAGGGGCAGGTCTGTCGCGCGATTATTGTGCGCACCAAGCAGCCGATTCGTCGTTCAGACGGTTCGGCGGTGCGATTTGATACCAACGCGGTGGTTCTTGTGGATGAAAAGCTGAACCCTCTTGGAACCCGTATTTTCGGGCCGGTGGCGCGAGAGCTTCGCGAGAAAAACTACATGAAGATCGTCTCATTGGCACCCGAAGTGTTGTAGGAAGAGGAATGCATGAATATTCGGCGAAACGATATCGTTGTGAAAATTCGCGGCCGAGAAAAAGGCAAGCAGGGAAAAGTGCTGCAGATGCTTCTGGGCAAGAACCGGGCTATTGTGGAGGGACTAAACCTGGTGACAAAGCACCTTCGGAAGTCGCAGGACAATCCGAAGGGCGGAATGACCCGGAAGGAAGCCTCTATCGAGCTATCGAATCTCATGCTCTATTGCCCGCACTGCAAAAAGGCGGTACGCGTGAATCGCGTGACTGAAGGTGATAAGCGCGTTCGCAAATGTAAAAAATGCGCCCAGGCGCTTGATACGTAAGGTGGATTATGGGACTTAAGGCAAAGTATAAGACGGAGATTGTTCCTGCGCTGATGAAAGCGCTGGGATGCAAGAATGTGATGGATGTTCCGCGCATTCTCAAGGTCAATCTGAACATGGGCTTTAATGCGTCCATGGACAAGGATCAGATCAAGACGATTGCGGATGATTTGGGGCGCATTACAGGGCAGAAGGCCGTAGTTACCAAGGCGCGCAAGAGCATCTCGAATTTCAAACTGCGGCAGGGTATGCCGGTGGGGGCGAAGGTGACTCTTCGCGGGGAGAGGATGTATGATTTTCTGGAGCGCCTGATTCATGCTGCGCTGCCTCGAATTCGGGATTTTCGGGGGTTGCCAGTGCGGGGATTTGATGGACGAGGAAGCTACACCTTTGGTCTTCAGGAGCAGACGATTTTTCCGGAAATTGATCCTGACGATGTCAAGAAGGTGCAGGGTATGAACGTGACGATTGTCACATCGGCGTCAACGGACGCGCGGGCACGTGAACTGCTCACGTTGACCGGTATTCCATTCGCGAAGGCGCACAAGTAGCGCGGCAGGGAGGACGTTCTTTTGGCTAAAAAATCACAAGAAATCAAGGCGAGCCGCAAGCCGAAATTTAGCACGCGTCGCTATAACCGTTGTAAGCGCTGCGGGCGACGCCATGCGTATATGCGTAAGTTCCAGGTATGCCGTATTTGCTTCCGGGAACTAGCGTCCGTGGGATTGATCCCGGGCGTGATAAAGGCGAGCTGGTAAAAGGAGAGCCTATGAGTTTGTCGGATCCAATCAGTGACATGTTGAACCGCATCCGGAATGCATCCGAAGCGGGCTTGAAAACGACTGACATCGGCCATTCAATGATGAAAGGTGCGATTGCGGTTATTTTGAAAAAGGAAGGTTATGTCCGAGACATTTCTGTTGAGGGCATCGGCCGGGAGAAGACATTGAGGGTGGTGCTGAAATATGATGCCAACCGGAAACCCACGATCCGCGGATTGCGCCGGGTCAGTAAACCGGGACTTCGGCGCTATGTTGGGTTCGATCAGATCCCGCTGGTGCTGGGCGGCATGGGAGTGTCGATTATAAGCACGCCTGCCGGAATCATGACGGATAGTGAGGCGCGTCAAAAGC
Organism: uncultured bacterium; assembly: GCA_903934155.1. Classification (GTDB taxonomy): domain Bacteria; phylum Verrucomicrobiota; class Kiritimatiellia; order CAIKKV01; family CAITUY01; genus JAABPW01. The sequence continues at coordinate 6,860 of CAIZMS010000094.1, forward strand.
GTGTTGGAGGCGAGTTGCTCTGCCAGATTTGGTAAACTGCCTTAGTCGGCGGGTGGAGCTGCTCCGTGGCCCGGGAGGGCGCGGGTAATCAGTTTTAAACAGGGGATATAGAATGTCAAGAATCGGCAAAAAACCGGTGGCCATCCCGAGCGGTGTGACGGTCCAGGCGAATGGCACAACGGTGTCGGCCAAGGGACCAAAAGGGGAGCTGTCCGTGGTGCTCATGCCGTCCATTAAGGCGGATGTCAGGGATGGTTTAGTGCTCATAACCTGTACCGAGGACACGGCGACGGGGCGGAGTCGGCATGGTTTGGTTCGAAGTCTCATCGCTAATATGGTGACGGGCGTCGATAAGGGATATGTGATTGAGCTTGAATTGCAAGGCGTAGGATTCCGTGCCGCCGTGCAGGGTAGCAAGCTGACGATGAATCTTGGGTACTCGAGCCCCGTGGTGTTCGAGACCCCCAAGGGGATAACGGTGGCGGTTAAGGAAAGTGTCATTACGGTGAGCGGTTCGGATAAGCAGATGGTTGGCGATGTCGCCGCCCGAATCCGGTCGTTCTATCCGCCTGAGCCCTACAAGGGCAAGGGCGTCCGTTATAAAGGCGAACATGTCCGGCGTAAGGCCGGTAAGACGGTGGCCTAACGTATGAAAATAGTGGATAGAAAAGAAAGTCGCGTGCGTCGGCACGCCC
>CAIZMS010000095.1 GCA_903934155.1 uncultured bacterium
CCCCGCACCTACCGGGCCAACGCCAGGCACTGACAGGCGCTCTGCCTCACATGCAATCTTCACTCCACGCCCACTGACAATTTCCACGATGACGGAACTGATGTTCTGTGCTAATCAGCGGACAATGCCGTAAACAAGACCATTGCCAGAAGTCTTTTCACCGGGCCGGGCCTCTAGCGGTTCAGCGTCTTGCTTTGCACCGTTTTGAAATCATTCGCACTGGCACCTACGGGGCGTGTATACACCACCCGCATCTCCGCTGTGGCGAGAAGGTGATCCTTCATGGCCGTCAGGAGAACCTCCCGATTGACGAAGGAGGATTACAGTTCACTATCATGCCGGATGACAAAATCGTCATGTGGCGCCATCAGTTTTGACTGAAAGCAACCCTGAGATCGCGCGAGATAATCGAATGATGGCTATTCCGCGAACGTGAAAATCCGGTCGAGTCCCGCGATCTTGAACATCCGCATACAGGGTGAAGATACTTTTTTGATGGTGAGTTTGTCGCCCCCTGCTTTTTTCCCCACGACCAGACAGATCCGGAAAAACGCGGACGCCACAATTTCCACATTCTGCATATCAAACACAACGGGCAACTTCGCGGCATCAATCCGCGCGTACAATGAATCCGCGATCTGGCCACAGGTCTCCGTGTCCAGCGCCCGCTGAAACACACACCGCAAGGATCCATTTTCCTCAAAATATTCCACCATAACCTGCTCCTTCGTATTGTGATCTGCGCCTTGTATTAAATCTTCGGGTTCCCATTCTTCGGCCAGGCCCGGATCATCTGCACCAAGGGCGCCAGCACTCGGGCACGATTGTGCGGACTGATCAGATAGATGCCGTCCAGCCTGTCCGCCAAATCGTCCAGAAGCTTTTGCATCATTTCCAGCCCGGCCTTTTCCTGATCCTCCTTGGAGGATAAACTGGTCAGCCGCTGCAACACCGGTTCGGGAATCTGCATGCCCGGCACCTCGTTGTGCAAATAAAGAGCCGTGCGCGCGGAAATCAGCGGAAAAAACCCCAGAAAAATGCGAACGCCGTTGGTTCGCGTGATATCGAGAACCCGACTCGCCTGCTCCACATCAAAGACAGGCTGAGTCATGACAAATCTGGCGCCTTCAGCCACTTTGCGTCCAAGCCGTTGAGCTTCTGAATCCAGATTCCGTGCGGCGGAATTAAAGGCAACGCCGATGGAAAAATCCGTTTGCCCTTTCAAGTCGCTTCCCGTATGGCTGACACCACGATTCAATCCGGCCAGCAGACGAACCAGCGTGAAGGAGTTGAACTCAAATACCGCCCGGGCGGCGCCAGCTGAACGCCCCAGGGGATCGCCGGTAATGGCCAGTACGCCGGGAATCCCCAGCGCGTGCGCCCCCATGAGTTCCGACTGCAAGCCAAGCGCATTGCGGTCACGACATGTGACATGGCAGATTGTCCTGATTCCGAATTCGTTCCTGAGCATGGCCGCAACGGAAAAATTACCCATCTTGAGCGAAGCCAGGGGATTATCCGCCAGGCTGATGGCATCGGCACCGGCCTGGGTTACCGCGTTCGCATCATCCAGCATGCCCCGAACCTGAAGATGGCCCGGGGGATCAATTTCCGCAATGATCGGCCATTGCGCACGCATTCCATCAAGAAGTCCCCCGTTTTTATGCTTCGGAATGACCGGTTCTGGCGCACTGGTTCCGGAAATACTGGCCGCCATTCCCGCGCCGACCATGACCGTCGCCCGTTGTTTGGGACGGATCGTGCCCAACCCCAGCGTCATGGCCCGGATGGCTTCCGGCGTCGTGCCGCAGCACCCGCCAATGATCCGAACCCCGGCCTTCGCCAGTTTGATGGCGGCTTCGGCCATGTAGGCCGGGCTCGCCATGTACACAAGGCGGCCCTCGGATGCCTCGGGATACCCGGCGTTGATGTACGAACAAACCGGCGTCACCCCGGCCCCTGGTAATAAGGCCTCGGCGGCATGGACCGTCGTGGAAAGACTCCGTCCACAATTGGCACCAATGATATCAGCGCCCCCTTGCACGAGAGCCCGAGTGATCTGTGCGGCATTCTCACCACTGTCAACGCAGGCCCCGTCCATGAAGGTCATCTGCGCGATGACGGGAATATCCCGCCCCCCAAGGCTTTTGGCCTGTTCCAGGGCGAGTAACAGTTCTTCCAGGTTGGTGAACGACTCCAGCTGTATCAGGTGGACGCCCCCCTCAATCAAAGCCGCGATCTGCTCGCGATAGGCATCCGCCACGGTGGCAAGATCCCAATCCTCCTCAAGGGTCAATCCCAGTGGGCCGACACAACCCGCCACGCAGGTCTTGCCTCCGGTACCTGCGCTTTCCACCGCCAACCGGGCACCGGCCAGATTAATGGCGCGCATTTTGGAGTCCAATCCGATACGCCGCAAACAGACCGGGTTAGCCTCTGCGGTATTGGTCGCCAACAGGCTGGCACCGGCATCCGCGTATTCCTCGTAAATACGCCGCACCAGGTCGGGATGGGTGAGGTTGAGCATCTCAGGGCCGCCACTCTTGTTGCCAGCCGCTTCAAAAAAACGGCTGTCATGCGCCCCGCAACCCGTCCGATATTCGTTCTGAAGAAGATCAAGAAATGCACGCCCCTGGCTCATGAACGGTCTCCCTAAAATTATTCCAGCCACTATAGCAGGATAGCCCCTGTTCACAAGCCCCTCTTGCCGCACCATTTCCACTTGCCCGCGATCTTGCGCGGCTTTACGATCTATAGATGAATAAATGGGTGCAAAAGCACGCAAAGGGGGGGCTTCCCGGCTGGTTGCTGATCGCGCTTTCCACCGTTGCACTTCTGGTCTTGAATCAAGCGGAACCCGCCCTGGCGGCCTCCGTGGGAATCGAGCAGGCCAAGGGGGCGGTCAACGGCTGGCTCAAAGCGGATCGCATGCCTCTGAGGGAGGTCATGGGTCAGACCATCCAGGGTGCCGTCACCATCAACGATGCGCAGGGCGCTATTCTCTGCCATGTCATCTCCCTCGATCCGGAGGGGTTTGTGATTGTTTCCGCTGATGACCTCATCGAGCCTGTCATCGCCTTTTCGCCCAGCGGCCAGTTTGATCCCTCAAGCAAGAATCCCCTAGGGGCGCTCGTGTCCCGCGATCTACCCGGCCGACTGGCCAGGGTTAAGGGAATGCAGGCGGCCGATCAGGGGGCACTCTCGACCGCTCACGATAAGTGGATTCAGTTGTTGGCATTCGATCAGGCCGCCACGCGGGGAACGCTCAGCCTGTCATCGCTCTCAGATGTCCGCGTGGCCCCGCTGACCCAGACGCTCTGGGATCAGCAACTCGCCGGAGGGAGCGCCTGCTACAACTACTTCACACCGCCCTATGCTGCCGGGAATAACGGAAACTACTACTGCGGATGTGTTGCCACCGCCATGGCCCAACTGATGCGATACTGGCAGTTTCCCGTTAACGGGGTCGGGATCGGTTCATTTACCATCAGCGTCTCCGGAGCTACAACCTCACGAAGCCTCCGCGGAGGTGACGGGCTGGGCGGCGGGTATCTGTGGACCAATATGGTTCTCAATCCGGTCAGCAGCACCATCGCCCAGCGGCAGGCCATCGGGGCCCTGTGCCATGATGCCGCCGTTTCGGTGGGCATGGATTTTACCTCCACCGGCTCGAGTGCGGATACCCTGGAAGCCAGAACGCAATTGGTAAACACCTTCCGTTATGCGAATGCCATCAAAGGCTATAACACGGGATCGACAATCGGAACCGGCCTGAACGCCATGGTCAACCCCAACCTCGATGCCGGGTGTCCGGTTTTGTTCGGCATCTCCGACGGGCTATTCGGCCACGCCATTGTCGGTGATGGCTACGGCTACAACCTATCCACCCTTTATCACCATCTGAACATGGGGTGGTCGGGCTCGGATACGGCCTGGTACAACCTGCCCAATATCGATGTCGCCGACCCCTACAACTCGGTTTACAAGTGCGTCTACAATGTCTGGACCAACGGCACGGGCGAGATCATCAGCGGTCGGGTTCTCGATGGAAGCGGGGCCGCCGTCGCGGGCGCGGCGGTAACGGCTATCCGGAGCGGTGGCGCAACCTACACGGCCACGACCGGAGTCTCAGGGATCTATGCGTTCGCCCATATTCCCTCCTCCTCAACCTACACGGTACGGGTGAGCGTGGCGGGTAGCACCTATACAAATCGAATTGTGACCACGGGCTTATCCGTTGATAATTCTGCCACATCCGGAAACCGTTGGGGCCTTGATTTCATCGCGCAGGATTCCCTCGCCCCCACCGGCCTGACGGTGACGGTGACGGGGGCAACCCAACTGAGCCTGTCCTGGGGGAAAAATCTTTCCAACGATAATGTCGTGGTGGCCTGGAGCACCAACGGCATCTTCGGCATTCCCTCAAACACGCTGGCCGTGGGCAGCTCCATGGCCGGAGGTGGAGTGGTTCTTTACAATGGTAACGGAACGAACCTGTCGCATACGAACTTGACCGCAGGAACCTTTTATTATTACAGGGCCTGGTCCGTGCGAAGCGGCCCGACCTATTCCAGCGGGGTCTCGAAGTCGGGCCGCACGGCAAACGGGATTCCTTTCTCAGAGGGCTTCGAGACAGCCGCGCCGCAAACGAACGGCTGGAGCGAAGAGTTCGTTACAAACTCGGCCAGTTGGATTAACCAGACTGGCGGATATAACAGTTCTCCGCCCAACGCACATGCCGGCAGCCGTAATGCGCTTCTCTACTTTGACGTTGCCTCCGACCACAAAACCAAACTCGTCACCCCGCAGTTGGATTTCGGAGCCGCCACCCTGGGAGCCCAGGTGTCATTCTGGCATTGCATGGAAAACTGGTCGCCGGATCAGGATGAGCTCAGGGTATATTCCAAGACAAACCTCACGGGCGCATGGACCCTTCTGGCAACCTACACCAACGCGGTATCGTCATGGACCAAGCAGACGCTGTCCCTGCCCAATCCCAACAGCAGCACCTACATTGCCTTTGAGGGCAATGCCAAGTACGGCTACGGCGTCTGCGTGGATGACGTCCTGGTGTCAGGCTCAGTGCCCCCGAATGCGGCGCCGACCGGAATCTCCCTCTCCGGCCTCTCGGTGTTGGAGAACCTGCCCGCAGGGACAACCGTCGGCACTCTAGGCACAACTGATCCGGACACAGGAAACACCTTTATCTATGCGCTGACCAATGGAACAGGGGGGAGTGACAACGGTTCATTCACGATCAGCGGGAGCAATCTGCTGACGGCGGCACTCTTCGACTACGAAACCAAAAGCAACTACAGCCTCCGCGTGAAGTCAACCGACCAGGGCGGACTGTCGACACAGGAAGTGTTCACCGTGACCGTGACGGACGTCGACGAGAGACCGGTCTTCACGGCGCCCATGCTACAAACCAACGACACGCTGGTGCTTCACTGGGCGAGCGTCACGAACCACCTCTACAGCGTCTATGGCACCACCAACATGGCCACGCCCTTTTCACTCCTGGAAAGCAACATCATCGCCACTCCCAGCATGAACTCCTACACCGACACCCTCTCCGGAGCCCGACAGAAATTCTGGAAAATCACCACCGTGCCGTAGTGCCTCGAGAACGAACACCGTTTCCGCAGAGTTTGACAGCATTAGCTCGTTTTCGCACATTGTGTCTATGAAACAAACATTTGCCTTACTTTTCATAATTTCCATCATGTTCATGACGCCTTCAGGGTATAGCCAAAACCCTTTGATCAAGGATGTCGGCATGTCCGATCCACATGCACGAGTCTTTAACAACACCATTTTCCTCTATACCGGGCATGACGATTCTCCCGCCGACAAAAAATGGGTCATGAAGGATTGGAAGATTTTCTCCTCAACAAACCTGGTGAACTGGACATGGCAAGGCACAGTATCCCCCAAGGAAAACTATATGGATGACGACAGTGCCGACTGCTGGGCATCGGATGCCGCCACCCGGAATGGAAAATATTACTTTTATTTCTCGGACAGAACCCGGGGGATTGGCGTCATGACTTCGGATAATCCTGAAGGCCCCTTCAAGGATGCCTTAGGCAAGGCTTTGGTCAAACCCATGCATGATCCAACCCTATTGATTGATGACGACCCGAATCAGACTCCCTATATCATTTATGGCCAGAAACGGGATTCTTATCATATTGCCAAACTCAATAATGACATGATCTCGGTTGCCGAAACTCCCAAACCCATCGTCATCACCGGAGAAGCGTGGGAGAATACACCCTCCTGGCAGGATAAGAATTATTTATTCAAGCATGACGGCCTGTATTATTTGTCGTGGGGACAAAGTTACGCTACTTCAAGTAATGTTTACGGGCCTTATCAAAGCGTCGGCTCTGTCGGCAAGGGATATGGGCTGGGTGCCTATGCACACGGCAGCTTCTTCTGGTGGAAAGGCCAGTTTTATCATGTTTGGTGCTATTACATTCGCAAGGGGTTCAAATACCGGGAAACGATCATCAGCTATTGCCATTTTGAGGACGGAGGAAAAATCCATACCGACACTGAATTTCTGGACAAGCATTTTGCCTATGGAGTCGGGCGTTACGAGGCCGCATGGCCCGAGATTCAGGCGGAATGGTATTATGAGATTTCGAGTGGGATAAAAAAGCAGGGAAACAGGGCAGAGGGATTCGTCCTTACGGAAATCAAGGACGGCAGCTGGGTGAATTTCGCCAATGTAAGTTTTAAGAAATGCCCCGGGAAATTCAGCGCAAAGACATTTGCCAAAGGCGGGAAAGGCACCCTCGAAGTCAGAATTGATAGTATTTCGGGCCCCCTATTGGGAGTTTACCCAATCTCTGAATCCGGGAATACCGACCAAACGGAAACGACCCAATTATCCGAAGTTGTGGGTCAGAAAAATGTGTTTTTAGTATTCAAAGGTGACAAAAACTGCACATTTAATCTGGACTGGATCAAGTTTCAGTAACAGATCGTGTAACTGAAGGATGCCTTGAGCGCCGCACACGCCCCCTCTTCTGGTTGCGGGGAAGTCACGCGCACATAGTCCACCATGACTTTTTCCGGAGACACCGCGACGCGCAGGTAGCCAGAACTGCCCAAAATGACACCGCTTTTATATCCATATTCTACCGCACTTCGAGTGCCGCCCCGGGCATCACCGGGCTGGGGAACTTCCTGGTACACAATGCCGTCAAGCTCCTGCCGGGCATAGAGATGGTCATACCCATGAAAGACGATGTTGTTGAAACACTTTACCCTCCATGCGACCTTCCCATCCATGAAAATTCTAGTCGTCGAAGACGAACGGAAGATCGCCAGCTTCATCAAGCAGGGCCTGCCGGACTGATCCGGCTTACCCTCACCCGGAAGAATGCCCAGGCCCACTTCCTGATCGGGAACACGGCCCTCCCTTCCCTCACGCTTGACGAAAAACTACTCTTTACCCGGTTTTACAGGGGAGACAGTTCCCGTAGCCGTCAGATTGAAGGGGTTGGACTCGGCCTCAGCCTCGCCCGTGAAATTGTCCACGCGCATCACGGAAGCCTGACGCTCGCGGAGTCGAAAGAAGGCTGGGTCTCCTTTGCCCTGATGCTGCCCATCCAGGCCTAATCTTCCCGTTTGCCAAGGGAAGGCCTTAGGATTATGATCGCTCATGTTTCGGCCGCATGATGCCGTCGGAACCAATCTAAGAAAGGCTCAGGACTGATATGAAGAAGAGTCATGTGATGAGTGGCGTGGCGGCAGTATGTTTGGTGTGTTCCGGAATTCTGAATGCGGCTGAGGAAGCTGCAATATCAACCCTGAAAAACATGCAGGCGGCGTTCAATGGCGAATCGAATGCTAAAGTCCGGTACGAGGCCTTTGCGGCAAAGGCTGATGAAGAAGGATATAAGTCTGTTTCGACACTCTTCCGTGCCGCAGCAAAGTCAGAGGGAATCCATGCGGCCAAGCACGAAGCGGCCATCCTGAAGGGCGGAGGCCAAGCCAAGGCCACGATTGAAACCCTCGCGGTGAAATCCACGAAGGAAAACCTTGAGGACGCACTGAAAGGGGAGATCGCCGAAAAAGATAAGATGTACCCTGCCATGATCAAGAAAGCGGAGGCCGACAAGAATATTCCAGCGCTCTATTCCTTCAAGGGCGCTTTGGCGGCAGAAAAAATGCATGCCCAATATTTCCAGAAGGCCCTGAATGAGCTGGAATCATGGAAACCGGCAGGCAAGGAATTTCTGGTCTGCGTGATTTGCGGATATACCACCATGGACTCCAAGATCATGAAATGCCCGGTCTGTGCCGCACCGCGCGAAAAGTTCGACCTGGTGAAGTAGGGTGAAAAAAGCCGCCCTATTCGCCATCCTGCTTGTTCAGATTCTGATCATCGTCGGATTCTGGGGCTCGTATCATGTTCATCACATGATGGGGAACCAGTTGACGGGTGATTGGATCGGGCAATCCTTGGCGTGGGGGCGGCTTTCCGGGCTTTTGGCGGCATTCGGGATCTTGATGCTCCTGCTCCTGATCAGCCGGGCCACATGGCTTGAAGGCGTGTTCGGAATGGATCGGCTCGCACGAGCCCATCATATCGTCGGTTTTGCCCTGATCCTGCTGCTGGTGATCCACCCCATTCTCCTGACGCTAGGACACTCCGCACAGGCGGGCATCGGCTACCTGGCCCAGACTCGGGATTTCGTCAAAAACTGGGAAGATGTGTTTGGAGCGATGCTCGGAATGGATCTGATCATCATCGCCATGGGCCTCTCGGTATTTGTCGTCCTGAAAAAGATTCGTTACGAAACTTGGTATTATAGCCACTTATTTCTGTATGTGGCGATTGCCCTGGCGTTCGGTCACCAGATTGCCGTAGGGAGCGATTTTACCGAAAACCGGTATTTCAGAATCTACTGGTTCGTACTGTATGCCTTTGTGGCGGGCGTGTTGGTTTACTCCCGTTTCCTGACTCCCCTGAAATACTATTTCCGGCACAGGTTCACCGTCACACGTTTGGTTGCCGAGACAAATGAGGTCACCTCCGTTTGTATTGAAGGCATAAATCTGGACCAATTCCCGGCGCGGGCAGGACAATTCATGATTGTCCGCTTCCTGGCGAAGGGATTCTGGTTCGAGGCGCATCCCTTCTCAATCTCATGCCTCCCGGACGGCAAACAACTCCGGCTCACGATCAAGCAATTGGGTGACTTCACGCGGAAAATTCCCGGCCTCAGATCAGGAACGCCCATCCTGATTGACGGACCCCACGGAATCTTTACGGCCGCCCAGTCTCACTCGAAGAAAATCCTGATGATTGCCGGGGGAATCGGGATCACACCGATCCGCTCGGTGGCGGAGGAACTGATTTCCGCCAGTCGGAACGTTATCCTGATCTATGGAAACCGTGACACCCACTCTCTTGTCTTCAAGGCAGAGCTGGACGCCCTCACGGCAAAGTCCGACGGCAGGCTGAAGGTTATCCCGGTCATGAGCGATGATCCGGCCTGGCCAGGCGAGAAAGGGCGGGTTGACCGGGAGCGAATTTCCCGACTGGTACCGGATCTTTCGGAACGTGATGTTTTCCTGTGCGGCCCTCCGGTCATGATGAAGTCCGCGCGAAAGTCACTGGCGGAGTTGAACGTTCCGTCCTCCCGCATTCATGATGAACGGTTCGCCCTTTAACCTAATTTTTTCCGTGCGACTGCTCAAGATGGGCGATCTGGTCACGGATTTTGGCAGCATCCTCATACCGTTCCTGAGCAACAGCCTTCTCCAGCTTGGCCTTCAATTGATCGATGACCGATGAAACGGGAGCAGACTTGGGTTTTGCGCCGGGCGCGTCCTTCCCCTCCTCTTTCAGCACCCCATCCTTGTCCTCCAGAACGACTCCGGCCGAATTCATGACCTTCTGGGTCACATAGAGCGGTGCCGAACAACGCATACCCAGGGCAATTGCGTCACTGGGGCGGGCATCCACTTCGGTTTCAAGCCCGTCCCGCTCCAAAACCAGCACGGCGAAGAATGTGCTCTCCACCAGTTCGTTGATCACAACCCGCTTCAACCGGCACTCCATGCAGTCCAAAACATTTTTGAACAGGTCATGAGTCAGCGGACGGGGAATTTTCACCTTGTCAATTTGGAGGGCAATGGACTGGGCCTCCGCCCCGCCGATAAAAATCGGCACGGTTCGCGGATCCTCCTCCCCGCGCAATAACACCACAAACCCCATGTTCGACAGTGACAACCCCGCAATTTTGACGTGAATCATAATCCCTCGTTTTGGCTCTTAGCCATGGCGGGGTTGTAACACACCCGGAAAAGCTTCTCAACAACCATGAAAATATGAGTCATCTTGTCAGAAGGTCGGCAGGATCAACGTCACGCATGTACCCTGGCCTGGACGGCTATCCACATCAAAACCCAAGCCCAAGGCAAAGGCACGCTCGCGAACACTCAGAAGACCGAAGCCATCTTGATCTTCCCGAATTTCAGCGCCGCCTTTGCCTTTGTCTCGCACTTCGATGGCAATTTGATGTTTGCCCACCGCTCGAATGTGAATGGCTGCTGATTGGACACCCGCGTGCTTACAGATATTCAGCAACAATTCTCGAACCGCATCAAAAGCAAAATCACGGACTCCGTCTGAGGCCAATTTGAAGGATCGACACCCACTGATTTCGACAGCCAGATTGAATTTTGCCTGAACATCCCTGGCCAACCAATCCAACGCGGGGCGCAAGCCCAATGCGGAAAGAACCGGCGGGGCGATATGGGTCGCAAGCTCACGCGTGAGATGAACGGTTTCGGCCAGCTCCTTCATCGCCCAATTCACTGTCCGGGAAATCGACTTATCTATTCCTGTCTCCCTGAGAGAATGAAGCTTATATTGAATTCCCATCAAGCGTTGTTGGAGGTCCTCATGAAGGACATGCGCGATACGTTCCCGCTCCTTGTGTTCCGCCTGCGTCAGCTCAGCCGCCAACGCCTGGAGCCTCACGGTACGCTCCTTGACCTTATCCTCGAGTTCATCACGGGATTTCAAAAGAAGGTCTTCGGCCCTCTTCCGACCGGTGATGTCATGCCAGATCGCCTGGATAACGGCTTTTCCGCCTATCACAATGGTCTTGGGCCGGATTTCGAAATACAACACATCACCGCTCTTGGTTTTGAGTCTGGTCTCGAAAACGGGGTCGCCTTTCTCCATGATCTTCCGAACGTGGCGCCTGATCTCCGGAGCCGTTTCCGCGACTTCAAGATCGATCAGAGTCAGTTTTGAAAATTCTTTTCGCGTATAACCCATGAGACGACAAGCGGCGCTATTGAAGTCTTGAAAGGCGGTTGTCTTCGGATCGAACACCACGATGGGGTCTCCCGCCTGCTCGAAAAGATTGCGATAGCGAGCCTCGGATTCTCGAAGCGCTTCTGCGGCCTGTCTGCGCTCGGTGGTGTCCTGCAGAACACCGGTCCAGAGCATATCCCCATTCGCCAAAAGCCTGGGAACTGAAATAAAATGAACCCAGCGCACCTCATCCCCCTTAAGAATACGCCCATTCCACTGGAATATCGCAGGGGAGTTCAGGGCCTCAACATTCTTGGCGATAAAATCAGGTCTATCATCCGGGTGAATTCGTTCTGCAACAATCGCCGTATTGGCTTCACACTGAGATTGGGTCACCCCCAATATTTGGCAAAATGCATCGTTGGCCATCTCGATACTGTAGTTCGTTCCCAAACGCACGATCCATTCGTTGTCAACCCACTCACGGGCGGCTTTTACGCGCAACCTGTAAACTCCGGCGGGCAGAGACGCGACCAGATCCCTATAGAGATTACGCTCGAGGGAAAGGCTTTCCGCAATCTGGGTGTGTTCAGAGATATTGACGACTGAAGGCTTCGCCGGACTGACAGGAACCGCAGTCAGGCGCTTTCGCTGTTTCGTCTTTTGAAATTGACTCATGGGAGATCGGAAGTATTTCTCATCAGCGGCCTCATCTCAAGATCAAATTAGACTTACGCCACAGCAGATAAATGGCGGGGTAAACCAAAAGTTCCATTAAGAAGGAGGTGGCCAGGCCGCCGACCATGGGCGCGGCGACGCGCTTCATCAGGTCGGCGCCGGTGCCCATGGACCACATGATGGGCATCAAGCCAATCGATGCGGCGGCAACGGTCATCAGCTTGGGCCGGATCCTCTTCACGGCACCATGGATGATCGCCTCATGGAGATCGGCGAGGCTGTTCAGCCGACCCTCGCGCTTCGCCTGCTCATAGGAGAGATCAAGAAAAAGCAGCATGAACACGCCTGTCTCGGCATCCAATCCCATCAGGGCGATCATACCTACCCACGTCGCAATAGACAAATTGTACCCGAGCGCATAGAGAAGCCAGAAAGCCCCCACCAGGGAAAAGGGAACCGCCAGCATCACCACCATCGCTTTGAAAGCGGACTTTGTATTCAAATACAACAGCACGAAAATCAACAGGATTGTCGCCGGGATCACCAGCTTGAGCCGCTCACGAACCCGCAGCATATTCTCATACTGGCCGCTCCACGCCAGGGAATAGCCCGTAGGCAGTTTCAGATCCCGGGCGACCGCCTGCTTGGCCGCCTCGACGTAACCGCCAATGTCACGCCCGGCAATGTTCACATACACATACCCCACCAGCATGCCGTTTTCATCACGGATCATCGCCGGGCCCTTGCTCAGGGTGATATCCGCCAGTTGCCCCATCGGCACCTGAATCCCAGCAGGCGAGGTCACTTTAATCCGCTCCAGCTGATCCAGATCGGACCGGAAATCACGGGCATATCGCACATTGATCGTATACCGCTCACGCCCCTCAACCGTGGTGGACACCTCCAACCCGCCGACCCCGGACATGATGACCTCGTGGACATCATTGATCGTCAACCCGTACCGGGCCAACGCCTCACGACGGGGAACGAAATCCACAAAATAGCCACTGGCTGTCCGCTCAGCGATCACGCTCTGCGTGCCGGGCACCTTCTGAAGGATCGACTCAAGCCGGGCTCCCACCCGCTCAATCTCCTCCGTGTTCGCCCCGAACACCTTGATACCCACCGGGGTCCGCATCCCGGTGGAAAGCATGTCGATCCGCGCCTTGATGGGCATGGTGAAGCCATTAACACAGCCGGGAATCCGGATGGCCCGATCCATCTCGGAGATCAACTCATCCCAGGAGATCCGCTCCGGCCAGAAATAGCCGAGCGCCCCACGCACCGGCCCCGGGGCCCACTGGGTAAACCATCGCTCCTTCGCGCGCCATTCGGTCGGCGGCTTCAACACCACCGTGGTCTCCATCATCGAGAACGGCGCGGGGTCCGTCGAAGTGTCAGCGCGCCCCGCCTTTCCAAATACAGACACCACTTCAGGAAACGCCTTGAAAATCCGATCCTGAGTTTCCATCAACCGCTGGGCCTCGGTCACCGAAATGCCCGGCAATGTCGTGGGCATATACAAGATCACCTCCTCATTCAACGGTGGCATGAATTCATGTCCCAGCTTCAGGAACACCGGCACCGTGGAAGCAACAATCAGCACCGCCGACAGGATTACCGCCTTGGGATGACGCAACACCCAGCGACAGGGCCCCTCATAAAGTTTGAACAGCACCCGGCTAACGGGGTGCTGTTCCTCGGGGTAATATTTCCAACCATGACCATCGAGGCCAACTTCGCCAGCCACCGGGGCCGGAACTGGAACGGCTCCATCCGGGTGAACGACATGCGTACCGCCGGATCCAGAGTGATGGCCAGCAGGGCCGCAATGGCAATGGCCAGGGTCTTGGTGTAGGCCAGCGGCTTGAACAGGCGTCCTTCCTGATCAACCAGCGTGAAGATCGGCAGGAACGCTACGGCAATCACGAGCAGGGAAAAGAAAACCGATGGTCCAACTTCCAGCATCGCTTGCAGCCGGATCTGATGATAATCCCCCACCCGCCCCTTCTCCCACCACAACTCAAGTTTCTTGTAGGCGTTCTCCACCTCCACAATAGCGCCATCCACCAGCACCCCGATGGAAATGGCAATCCCGGCCAGACTCATGATGTTGGAGCTGATCCCCAGCCAATACATAGGAATGAAGCAGGCCAGCACCGAAACGGGAATCGTCACGATGGGCACAATCGCCGAGGGCAGGTGCCGCAGGAAAAACAGGATCACCAAACTGACAATGATGATCTCCAGAATCAACTCATGCTTGAGGGTGTGAATGGATTTATC
>CAIZMS010000096.1 GCA_903934155.1 uncultured bacterium
ACTTCCACCGGGCGTAAGGCGACAATCTTCCCCTCAAACACGAATCCGATGTCATCCCCTTGAGTGGCTTTCTTGAGCCAGTAGCCAAGCCGTCCCCGGCCTTCGGTAATTGTAAGAGTTTTCATACGCTCATTATAGAGTACTCTCTGAAGTCGCGCAAGGCTCTGTTTCGTGAACCGTTCGGAATCAAAACGTATAACGGCCTGTCAGAATAAAATTACGCCCAGGCTCATTGCAACCCGAGCCATGAATGCGATATTCCTCATTTAATAGATTTTCCACTGCGAGCGACAGGGCCAGGGAGGAGGTCACCTGGGAGCCGACACGAATCCCGAACACTGCATACCCCGGGGTTCCGCCCGGCGGGATCCGCTGGGTATCACGCTTGTCATCCGCCGACAACGTGTCCGCCTTCTCTGCCGCATCACACACCCCCTCAGCCCAATACTTGGCATTCCCCGTCTGGGCGCGCACCCCCACCTGAGCGGTGGGCGGCATCAGGCGCGTCATGGTATCACGCTGCTTGGCGGGGGCTGAGGTTGGATAGGAATCCACTTCGCCGTCCATCCAACTGGCACTCAACCAGCCGGACCAATTCTCCGAGACCGTCACCGTATTGAACCATTCAACACCCTGTATGTAACCATTGCCTGAATTTTTCTTGGTTACTTCGTTCAGCCCGTCGATCGTTCGCCCGGTCGGAGCCCGGACAATCATGCTATCAATATCGGTATAATAATAGGTCAGCGCGGATGAAAAATGATCGAACCGGGATTTCACCCCTGCCTCATAGGACAGGAAATGCTCGGAATCCAAACTGGACACCGGGGTTTCGATTTCATTGCTGCGTGCCGTGTCCAACCGCGTCAGGTCGGACAGGTTCGGCGCGCGAAAGCCCTGAGAGACCCCGGCAAAAACCGCATGGCGTCTGTCTTGGGTCAGGGGATGCAACAGCCTTAATGAGCCGGCAACGGTATCCCAATCACCCTCAACCGACATGACCTTGTTGTTTTGGGGATTCAACACCCGTTTGGCATCCGTCTGTGCGGCCGTGTAACGGGCTCCGGGAATCACGTCCAGTTGCCCATCGAATAGGCTGATAGTATCCTGAACATAAAGCCCGATTGAATCATAGGTGGCATCATCGGCCACAGGCCCCTGGATCCCAGCCTTGCTCAAGGCTCCGTTGGCCTTGTACTTGTTCAGATAGGAATCCACGCTGTCATGATAGTACTCTGCCCCATACACCCAGCTTCCCAGCGCCGTGTCAGATTCCAGTTGAATCGAGGACCCCCAGGTGGTCACATCAAACCCCTGAACCTCACCGCTGTCATCTTTCTTGATCCGGGATTCATCCTCCTGCTGATCCTGGCGCGAAAGAATGACTTTCATGCGATCAGCAAACGTATTCAGGTTTTTCCCCTCGTAGGTCAGTGTGTCCAGCGTCCGATGCTGGTCCAGAAACCGGCTTTTCTCATCACCGGCTTTCAGCCCTTCCCACGTCAGACCATAAATCGTCTTATGGGTGCGCCAGACATCATCCTGACTGACCGACTGGTGTAAGAATGTCACCCGGTTATCCGGATTGAGGTTAACGTCCACGCGTCCGTCGAAATCCAACTCATCGTAACCGGTATGGAGCTGACGTCCAACTTCATCCCCGCCCCGCAGGTCTCCATAATTTTTAACCGACACACCCCCCACAAATCCAACCTGTTCATTCACCCGTCCGCCCAACTGGAGCCGACCCGTTGTGGATCGCTCGGCGGTTGCCCCGCGGTAAGTCAAAACCGGCGCCCAGACCGGTTTCCCTGAATACTCCGCCGGGGGTGCCACTGTCATCGCATTAACCGTACCCCCAATGGCATCACTTCCATACAAAACTGACGAGGGT
Organism: uncultured bacterium; assembly: GCA_903934155.1. Taxonomy (GTDB): domain Bacteria; phylum Verrucomicrobiota; class Kiritimatiellia; order CAIKKV01; family CAITUY01; genus JAABPW01. The sequence goes on from CAIZMS010000096.1 coordinate 1,895, forward strand.
CCCATCACCACGTCATAATCGCTCACGGACA
>CAIZMS010000097.1 GCA_903934155.1 uncultured bacterium
AATACCCTGCGTGAAAAATGCCGCAACACCGTTCCTGAAGGGGGATAGGAAGAGGGTTTAATTTGGAGATGCGTCCGCACGAATCTCAACTCGCCTTTTTCTCCACAGGTCGAAGGGCTCTCTCTCCATCCTCCGCTTCCTCCGTGGTAATGTCTTACGCCGTTCGGGATCCCTTGGTGAATTGGCGGGCGAAGCGGAAAAAGGGACTGGATTGCATCGTAATCGCGTGCTCGGGACACACCTCGTGGCAGCAGCAGCAGGCAATGCATTTTTCAAACTCCAGCGAAGGCCGGCTCCGGGATGTCATATGCAGCGCCTCAGCAGGACAAGCCTTGACGCATTTCCCGCAAAACACGCAAGCGCTGGAAATGAGGGGACGGTGCCAGATCAGGGGCTGAACAAAACGGACAAGCCAGTGAGGCACATAATTGAGCGGAACGGTACTGGGCAGTTTGTACTCCCGCGGCGTGAGAGCCCCGATAAGATCCCCTTCCATGACGATCTCCGACCACTCAGCCACCCCCAGCCCCGCGCGACGGGCCGCCTCCAGGTGGACAATGTTGCGGGGATCAAGCCCCAGTGTCCGGCACAGCACCGCATCCAATGCGAGGGCATCGGATGAACCCGCCAGAAATCCGAGTTCGAGGGGAGCGCCGGCGGAGGGCCCGTTCCCCTCCATTCCCACCACTCCATCGGCAATGGCCAGCACGGGCCGGATCCGGCGAAAGATGGCTACCAGAAGGCGGGCAAAGTCCTGCGGATAGGGATACAGTTTGTGAAACATGGTCTTCTGGCGACCGGGTACGGTGCCGTAAAGATTCTTAACCGCACCGGTCAGCCCGGTGAGAACATGGGTCTTGACCTTCGGCACCGTGATGATCGCGTCGGCTTCCAGCACCGGATTGGCAATGGTAAAACGAATGCCGTCCTCCTCAAATGACCGGGAACCCGCCTTTTCCAGGTTCACCAGCGGAACCTGCTCCTCGCGGCATAGGGCCTCCATGCCCGTTCGCTCCCAAACCCGGTGCAGATCCGCAATGACGGCCGGGCTGTCAGCCACCCAGGGCTTTGCGCCGCAGGCCCTGACCAGGTGGATCAGGGCGCGAACGACTTCAGGGTGGGTGGTGACCGCTTCCTCGGGGGTATGATCGGAAAGCAAGTTGGGCTTGATCAGCACCGACTGGCCGGATTTGACAAACCGGTCCATCCCGCCAAGCCCTTCCATAAGCCGGTGCATGGCGCCATGAACCACCGAATAATCCGCACATTGAACCAGATTGACCGGAATAGACATGAGGGAAAGGTATCGTGTCAGGCAGAGCGGGGAAAGAAGAAATCCTTACCACGGAGGAAGCGGAGATCCTTCTCCGTTTCCTCCGTGGTAAATCTTTCCGGGGCGGGTAGTTGGGAATTGCCTGATTGTCGGCTTTTGCTAGTATCCCGCCTCAGCAATCAGGGAGCATACATCATGAAGACCATTCTTTGCATCGGCGCGGGTTATGTCGGCGGGCCTACCATGGCCATGATCGCGAAAAAATGCCCGGACATTAAAGTTCTTGTCGTGGACATTGACGCCGCCCGGATCCAGGCCTGGCAGTCGGATCGCCTCCCCATCTATGAACCCGGCCTCGCGGAACTGGTCAAGGCCACCCTGAACAAGAATCTCTTCTTTTCGACCGATGTGGCGGCGGGAATCCGGGAAGCGGACATCATCTTCGTCAGCGTCAACACCCCCACCAAGACCTTCGGGCAGGGCGCGGGACGCGCCGCCGATCTCCAGTATTGGGAAAAAACCGCACGGGAAATCAAGGCGAACGCCACCTCGGACAAGATCGTGGTTGAGAAAAGCACACTGCCTGTCCGTACCGCCGAAGCCATGGAGCGGATTCTCCACTCCGGAAACAAAACGGTTCATTTCGAGGTACTGTCCAACCCCGAGTTCCTGGCCGAGGGTACGGCGACCAAGGACCTGGAAACTCCCGACCGGATTTTGATCGGGGGGCACGACACCGAATCCGGACGCCGGGCCGTGGCGGCGCTGGCGGACGTCTATGCGCACTGGGTTCCGCGAAACCGCATTCTCACCACCAGCGTGTGGTCCAGTGAATTATCCAAGCTGGCGGCCAATGCCTTCCTGGCGCAACGCATCAGCTCCATCAACAGCCTCTCCGCACTGTGCGAACGCACCGAGGCGAATGTTTCCGAAGTGGCTCGGGCCATTGGCATGGATTCCCGCATCGGAGCCCGGTTCCTGAATGCCAGCGTCGGCTTCGGCGGCTCGTGCTTCAAAAAGGATATCCTGAACCTGGTGTATCTCTGCCAGCACTATGGACTGACCGAAGTGGCGACCTACTGGGAGCAGGTGGTCACCATGAATGAATACCAGGAAGACCGGTTTGCGCGGAAAATGAGTTCCACGATGTTCAACACCGTTGCCGGGAAACGTATTGCCGTCTTTGGCTTCGCCTTCAAGGCGGATACCGGCGACACCCGGGAGAGCCCGGCGATCCGCGTCTGCCGGTTCCTGATTGAAGAACGGGCGGCGGTGGTGGTCACGGATCCCAAGGCGTTGGAGAATGCCAAAAAAGACCTCGCTGATCTGGCGGGTAAAATCACCTATGAACCGGATCCCTACAAAGCGGCCGCAGGGGCGCATGCGCTTGCCGTGATGACGGATTGGGCGGACTATACCACCCTGGATTACAAGCGTATTTATGACAGCATGGTCAAGCCGGCCTTTATTTTCGACGGGCGCAACTGTCTCGACCACAAGGCCCTGTTTGAAATCGGCTTCAATGTGCACCCCATCGGGAAAGTCCCCCTCAGCCACCTCTAAGGCCGGAAAAAAGATTTACCACCCGCTTCGCTGAAGAAAACGGAGAGTTGGGGGAAAAAAGAGAATGTTTCGGCATTTTTATGCGGCGAGTACTCCGCATAAAAATGCCGAAACACCATCCTTGAGGGGGATGGGGCGAGAAAGGGCTTCAGAAGGACTTCTCGGATTTTTCTTCAATTCCCGCAACATTCTCTTTCTTTCGCCCGGCCCCTCCGCTTCCTCCGTGGTAAATCTTCTCTTCGGGTTCTCGCTTTTACACGGCGACTTTAACGACGATTTTGACCATCTCCTCTGTGCCGGCCATGGGGGCGTGGGCATCCTCGGGGAAAAAAATGGCGAAATGCCCGGCCGGCACGGGGATCCAGGTCGCGGGCCGGCCCGTATAAAACTCCAGATCCTTGGCGGAGTCATAGCCGAGACTTTTCAAGCCCGGCCCGGTGTGGGCCCACCCCATGAGGTCCGAGCCATCGGCCAGATACTGAATATCCATATAACGGCGATGGGTTTCGAGTTTGGCCGCAGCCTGTCCCCGTCCGCTTTCCCGCATCACACTGGCATAGAGTCGATCCCCTGAAATTTCAGCGCGGCCTGCGGGAAGTCCGCCCGGGGCCTGCGCCCGAAGCCATTGAAAGGCCTTGGCGAAAGCGGGATGAAGTGAAAAATACCGATCTGCATTTTCAAGTTTATCCAAAATCATGGAACCTCCTCCTATTGAAGCCCTCTCATTACCAACAATCCCCTCTTCTTTCAACCCACGCCCATCATTCTCGCCTTGTCTTTATTGCCCCCACCGTAGTATCATTTCAAAGTTTATTAGGAGGCACCCATCATGACTCATCCAACACCGATCGATGAAACGGCGATTCAGGCGACACTTGAATCCATACTCCACCCCGATTCCGCGCGGATTCGCGCCATCCTGGAAAAGGGACTCCTCATGAAGGGCTTGGATTTAAAGGATGTGGCGGAGCTCTCCTCCATCAGTGATCCTGAACTCCTGGGGGAACTGTTCGCCGCCGCCCGAAGGGTTAAGGACGAGATTTATGGAAAACGTCTGGTGATTTTTGCCCCGCTGTACATCTCCAACTTGTGTGCCAATGAATGCCTGTACTGTGCCTTCCGCGCGCGCAACACGGCCATCAAGCGGCGGGCGCTGACCCAGGCGGAAATTGCCGAGGAAACCCGGATCCTCATCCGCCAGGGACACAAGCGCGTCCTGCTGGTCGCAGGGGAATCCTACCCGCGCGAGGGGTTTTCCTATGTCCTGAAATCCATTGAGACCGTCTATGGGGTCCGGGGCGAAGGCGCAGGGGAAATCCGCCGGGTCAATGTCAATGTCGCCCCCCTGACCGCTGAAGAATTCAAACTATTAAAAGCCAGCCGCATCGGCACTTACCAGCTGTTTCAGGAAACCTACCACCGCACTACCTACAAAGCGGTACACCTGGCTGGGAAAAAGGCGGATTACGATTGGCGGGTGACCGCGCCGGACCGAGCCATGGAGGCGGGAATTAATGACATCGGAATCGGTGTGTTGTTCGGACTGTGCGACTGGCGGTTCGAAATCCTGGCGTTGATGCAACACATCCGACATCTGGAAAAAGAGTTTGGAGTGGGGCCCCACACCGTCAGCGTTCCGCGTCTTGAACCGGCGGCCGGATCCGATACCGCCAACCATCCCCCGAAACCGGTATCGGATGTGGATTTCCGGAAGATTGTGGCCATTTTACGCCTGGCGGTTCCGTACACAGGAATCATCATGTCCACCCGCGAGACCGCGAGCCTGCGACGGGAAACCTTTGCTCTGGGCGTCTCCCAGATTTCCGCCGGAAGCCGGACCAATCCCGGAGGGTATGGCGACGGGGAACAGGAAGACCGGAGCCAGTTTTCGCTGGGCGATCATCGCGATCTGGATGAGGTGGTTCGGGATGTGGCGGAACTGGGCTATATCCCCTCCTTCTGCACCGGGTGTTACCGGCTGGGCCGAACGGGTGCGGACTTCATGGATCTGGCAAAGCCGGGCGACATTAAACATCACTGCGACCCCAACGCCCTGTCCACATTCGAGGAATACCTGCTCGATTATGGCAGCCCCGCCACCCGGGCCGTAGGCGAGACACTGATCGCCAACACACTGGCCAAAATGGATCCGAAGCCACGAGCCATTTCCCAAGCCCTGGTGGACCAAGTCAGGGCCGGTAAACGCGACGTGCTGTGCTGAAAAAAAAGAAAGACTCACCACGGAGGGGGCGGAGGGGCGAGCGAGAGAATGTTTCGGCGTTTTACAAGGGGCGGGCCCGCCCCTTGTAAAATTCCGCATCATTTCTTCTCTTCCTCTCCCTCAACCCTCCGCCCCCTCCGTGGTAATCTTAGTCTTCCTTCTTCCCCAGCATTCGTATGAGGGTGAGCAGGAAATCGCGGTTATCGGCGCAGAGATACCGCATCTCGCCACCCATGCGGTTGAAGGTCTTGCAGTACCGGAGATAGTAGGCAGGATTGTCCTTGGGCGGCTCCCCGTTTTTCTGCCAATCCCAGGTCGACTCCGCGAGATCCACAACCCCGATGAAATGGCGGTCAATGCGGGATCCGCTCTGGAGCGCGAGGTTCTGGGACATTGAAAACGCCTTTTCAAAGATCATCGGCGACATCACGGCGGATCCAACAGAGAGATAGACTCCGTCCTGAATCCGGCTGATGGAGTCGGAAAAGGAAAGAAAATCACGAAGCGCGGTGCGCCCAATCGCCGCTCCATGGTTCATGGGATGATTGTAAATAATATCATGCCCAATCATGGGATGGCCGGTAAAGGGAATCCCCAACCGAGTGGCGGCCGCCTGGGCACTGTAGGACTTGAAGGGATGGGGCACCGCCATCCATCCTGCCTTCAGGTCGAATTTCCTGATCACCCCTAGTAAGTCCACCGCCGCCGCCAGCCTCCCCTCTGATTCCTGATTCCTGACTCCTGACTCCCGTATTCCCGAACTCACAAAATCGTTCATACAGGTAACCAGTTCGTCACAAGCGGGAATACTAAGCCCTTCCCGCTCGATCATAGCCCCGACCGACTCCCCATAGCCCAATCCCTCATACGCCCCCACCACCAGGGCCAAATTGATAAAAAACCCGGTTTCCTGCCAGATTCCGAATTCGCCGCGGGACACATTCCCCTGAATATCCTCGCTGCTCTGCCCCCGGTAAGCGAACTCCCAGTCGTGAATGATTCCAGCCCCATTGGTGGCCAAGTGCGTAAGCCACCCCTGCTCCATCAACCGGATCAACACCGGAGCCAAACCGTTTTTAATCGTATGTGCCCCGAAGGCCATCACCACGGGCCGGTTGGCCCCGCGGGCGGCCCAAATCCGCTCCACCATCACCCCCATTGTCTTCATTTCCGAAGCCCCGAGGGGGCGCGGCTCCTGATCAGGCTTCACATGATCCTGTTCAATGGCAAGCTTGTTGGCCCGCTGGGTCAGAGATTTGATGATCAGTTTGCCGCGATCAAGTTGTGGATAAGGCATCGACTCATCTCCTTTGCGAATATGCTCAACTCCCATTCGCCGCGTTCGCAATAACCTTATTGTGGCCTGCCATGGTTCGACAAGCTCACCACAGGTGAGCAAGTGAGCTACTGCGAACGCGTCGAATGGTGGGCAGTACAGGACTCGAACCTGCAACCCCTAGAATGTAAATCTAGTGCTCTAACCGATTGAGCTAACCGCCCCTGATAAAAATAAGAAGGCTGAATGATGAAGGATGAACGATGGGGAGTCAAGCAAGGCTCACGTTACTTCACCACAGCTCCACTTGGACAATCCCCTTCGACGGTCACCAGCCTGAGCTCCTTACCGAGGCTGGCCGCCAGAAGCATCCCGTTGGACTCCACCCCGCGAATAACTGCCGGTTTCAGATTGGCTACCACCACCACGGTCTTCCCCGGCAATGTGGCCGGATCATAGTGTTGTGCAATTCCCGCCACAATTTGGCGCGCCTCGCCCCCCACATCAATCTGAAGCTTCAACAACTTGTCCGCTCCGACCACCTTTTCTGCAGCGATGATCCGGGCGGTACGAAGCTGAATCTTCTGGAAATCGGCATACTCAGCCAAGACAACCCCCACCGGTTCGGTCTTGGCTTCTCTCGGCGTGCGGGATGGGAGCGTCCCCGCTCCAGCGGAGGTTTCCGCTTTCTTCTCCTCCGGCATAATCCGGGGGAACAAAACCTGCATCGCGCCCAGTTTCGTTCCGGGCTTCAACAGTCCCCATTCCTTAAGGGAGCGGATATCCGGCGTCGCCTCCTGGATCCCCAGCGCCTGGCGCAATTCGGCCATCTTTCCGGGCATAACCGGAAACAACAGGCCGCTGACAATGCGGAGCGTCTCGGCGGCATGATAGAGAACCGTGTGGAGCGGCTGCTTGTCCGCTTGCTTGGCCAGTGTCCACGGCTGTTTCTTTTCCAGATAACGATTCGCCGCCCGAACCACATTGGTCACCGTGGCCAGTCCCTGATCGAGACGCATCCCGGTAATGGCCAATTCCATGGCCCCGGCGGATTCCACGGCCGCCGCCCTGAGCTGCAACTCCTCCTCGCCCGGCTGGCCGGGTTCAGGCAGCAGGCCGCCCGTATAGGATTCGATCATCTTCAGGAGCCGGCTCAGTATATTGCCCAGGTCATTGGCCAGATCGGCATTATAGCGCCGGATAAAGGCCTCTTCCGTGAAACTCGCATCCTGCCCGAGGATCATCTCGGCCATCAGGAAGTAGCGGAAAGGATCCACCCCGTACTTGTCGACAAACTCCATGGGATCCACCACATTGCCTGTCGTCTTGCTCATCTTGCTATCGCCCACCAGCCACCAGCCGTGTGCAAAAACAGACTCGGGCAGTTCCACCCCCATGGCCTTGAGCATGATCGGCCAGTACACCGTATGGGTGGTGAGGATGTCCTTCCCGATCAGATGACAGGAGGCCGGCCACCAGGTCTTGAATTTCGCGTCATCACTGAGATATCCCACCGCGCTGATGTAATTGGTCAGGGCATCGCACCAGACATAAGCCACAAAATCCTTATCGAACGGCAACTCAATTCCCCAGCTCAGGCGACTCTTGGGCCGCGACACGCACAGGTCATTCAATTTCTTCCGCAGGAACCCGAGCGTCTCGTTGCGCCGGAAATCCGGCTGGATGAATTTCGGATTATCCTGGATGTATTGGATCAGCCAGTCCTGATACTTGCTCATCCGCAGGAAATAATTGGACTCGCGAATCCGGTCCACCGGCCGCTTGCAATCCGGACAGGCCCCGTTCTCAAGGTCTTTCTCCATGAAGAAACGCTCACAGGGCACACAATACCAGCCATCATACTCAGCCCGGTAGATCTCCCCCTTCTCGTAAAGCGCCTGAAACAGTTTTTGCACAACAGTCTTATGACGGGGCTCGGTGGTGCGGATGAAATCATCGTGGGTGATTTCGAGCTTCTTCCAGAGGTCCTGAAAACGAACCACCGTGGCATCGGCATGCTGCTGGGGTGAAATCCCCGCCTTATCAGCCGCCTGCTGAACTTTCTGTCCATGCTCATCCGCGCCGGTCAGGAAGAAAGTCGGCACATTTAAAAGCCGGTGATACCGGGCCAGGACATCCGCCAGAATGGTTGTGTAGGCATGCCCGATATGGGGCCGGTCATTCACATAATAAATCGGCGTCGTCACATAAAATTTCTTCGGATTCATAATCATCACCTCAAGCCGTGTAAGGTAACGGCTCACGCAGCAACCTTCAACCCTCAAAATAAATCATTGACGCTCAACCCTGCGTATCGTACAAGGAACACACTTTTCCCGAATCCTAACCCGATTCCAAGTTGTTACAGGGCGTGCTCCATTTTAATCCATACTCGATTGATCCCATGTTGTTTCAGCATTGCTGACGAGATTCGGCAGGCTTTCACCCTTTTATTCCTCCATCATGATCAAAATTGCAGTAACGGGCGGTATTGCCTGTGTAAAAAGCCTGGTGGGATCGTTCATGAGTCAGGCCGGAATCCCCGTGTGCGAAGCGGATGAGATCGGGCATCGGATTCTGGAAGAGAACGAATCAGTCCGCAGCGGAGTGGTTCGCCAGTTTGGAGCGGAAGTGATCGGGTCTGACGGACGGATTGATCGCGCCGTCCTGGGCCGGTTGGTTTTTGGCGATTCCGGAAAGCGGGAGGCGTTAAACGCCCTCACGCATCCGGTGATCATGAAACAAATTGCCGATTGGCTTGGGAGTCAGCCGGCATCCACCGTCCTCGTGGCGGTCGTTATTCCGCTGCTGTATGAAATCGGAGCGGACCGGGACTGGGACAAGGTGGTGTGTGTGGGGGCGCCTGAAGCGGAGCAGCTTCACCGGCTGACAGACCGGGGGCTTACCCTGGAGGAAGCCCGCGCACGGATCGCCTCCCAGATGAGCCTGGCCAAGAAAATGGAACGGGCGGATTTTACGATCTACAATTGCGGCAGCAAGGCGTTGCTGGAAGAACAGACGAAACAAGTAATGCGGTCACTCCGCGGAGAATAATTATGGAAGAAAGACGCGAACATCCTCATTCAGGCAGACCGGAGCATCGGGGCAACCGCCGTGGCCGCGGGGGACGCCCCCAGCAACGCCCCCGGGTTTCACAGCCCGACATGGACAGACCGCCCCAGCATCTGCCCCACTATGAGCCCGGCGCCCATGGGGGGCTTCCCCAGGATGGCCAAGCTCAGGGCAATGTGCAGCCCCCGGCCGCCCCCGCCCTGGGCCCCGATGGCCAACCCCTTCCCCAGGCCGAGGTTAACGGTGGATTTCCCCCGAATGCCCAGCGTCCCCAGGGAACACCGCGATCACTGAACCTGTCGGACTTGCAGTTGATGCCCGTCCCGGATCTGAACGCCATGGCCGACAGCTACGGTCTGGTGGATCTCGGCGCCCTGCGCAAGCATGAACTCATCTTCGAGGTCATGCGGGCCAATGGCCGCCTGAACGGATCCCTGCACGGCAAAGGCGTTCTGGAAATCCTGCCCGATGGCTTCGGCTTCCTCCGCTCACCCTATTACAACTATCTCCCCTGCCCCGAGGACATCTATGTGTCCCCGTCGCAGATCCGCCGTTTCGCGCTGCGCACCGGCGACTCCGTCGAAGGGGAAATCCGGGCTCCCAAGGACAAGGAGCGCTTCTTCGCCGTCATCAAGGTCGACAAGATCAACTCCACCGACCCGGAGAAGGCCAAGAGCAAGATCCCCTTTGAAAACCTGACCCCGCTCTTCCCGGACCGGCGCTTCATGCTGGAGCGCGAACCGGCGGAAGTCTCGATGCGCGTCATGGATCTCTTCACCCCCATCGGCATGGGGCAGCGCGGGTTGATCGTGGCCCCGCCCCGCACCGGAAAAACGGTGCTCCTCCAGAAGATCGCCAACAGCATCTCGGCCAACCACCCGGACGCCTACCTGATCGTCCTGCTGATTGATGAGCGGCCCGAGGAAGTGACCGATATGGAGCGCACAACCAAGGCGCACGTGCTCAGCTCAACCTTCGATGAGCCGCCAGAGCGGCATGTTCAGGTCGCCGAAATGGTGATTGAGATGGCCAAGCGCATGGTGGAATGCGGAAAGGATGTGTGCATCCTGCTCGACAGCATCACCCGTCTGGCCCGTGCCTACAACACCCTTCAGCCGCACAGCGGAAAGATCCTCTCCGGCGGCGTGGACGCCAATGCCCTGCACAAGCCCAAGCGGTTTTTCGGAGCGGCCCGCAACATCGAGCACGGCGGCAGCCTGACCATCATCGCCACGGCCCTGGTGGATACCGGAAGCCGAATGGACGAGGTGATCTTCGAGGAGTTCAAGGGCACCGGAAACATGGAACTCTGCCTCGACCGCACCCTGGTGGACAAGCGGATCTTCCCGGCGATCAACATCGAAAAATCGGGTACACGCAAAGAGGAACTCTTGCTCCATCCCGATGAGCTTAGTAAGATCTGGATTTTGCGTCGTGCAATCAACGGGGTTCCGCCGGTCGAAGCGATGGAACTGATTGTGAACCGGCTGAAGAAAACCAAGAGTAATGTCGAATTCCTGATGGCGATGAAAGAATAGTGGGAGAAATTACGGTCTATGAAAGTTACAGTTGAACAGGTGGGTCCCTGCCGCAAAGCGTTGCGTATTGAAGTTCCGGCCGAGCAGGTGATGGCCGAATACCAGAAGGTAATCAAGGAAATCTCAGGCGGCGCCCGTATTCCGGGATTCCGCCAGGGCAAGGCCCCGATCGCCGTCATTGAGCGGCAGTACTCCAAGAACGCCCTTGAGGAAACCCGAGAGCGGCTCGTGCCGATGGCGTATCATACCGCCCTGAAGCAGGAAAACCTTACGCCGGTCTCCGTCGTGGATGTCACCGATGTCCAGATCACCAAACAGCTCCCGTTGTCCTTCAAGGTCACCGTGGATGTGGTTCCCGATTTCGCCCTCCCTCCTTTCAAGGGCATCCCGGCCACCAGCAAAAAGGTCGAGGTGAAGGACGAGGATGTCGAGCAGATCCTCTCGAACATGCGTGACCGAAGCGCCCACTTTGAGCCGGTGACCAACCGCGCCGCCAAAAAAGAAGATGTCGTGGAAATCGACTATACCGGCTCCTGCCAGGGTAAGCCGCTGAGCGAAATCGCGCCCGACCATCCCGAACTGGCCCAGGGCAAGGCCTTCTGGGTGCTGTTGTCGGACACCATGCCGGAGTTCCTGCCGGGCATCAAGACCCAGCTGGAAGGCATTGAAATCGGCCAGACCCGCGAGGCGACCATCGTGTTTCCGGAAGGGTACCGGGCCAAGTCCATCGCCGGGAAGTCCGCCGTCTATACCGTGACCGCCACGGGAATCCGCGAAAAGAAGGCGCCGGAACTGAATGATGATTTCGCGAAAACCGTCGGGGCGGATTCCGTTGAGGGTCTCCGCAAGGTCGTTCGCGAAAACCTGGTCAAGACCGCCGAAACCACCGAGACGGGCCGGCAGAATGACGAGATTGTGAAATGGCTGATTGACCACACACCGATCAACGACCTGCCGCAATCCCTCGTGGAGGAGGAGGCCCGCCACATCATCCAGGACGTGGTTCAGGAGAATGTCCGGCGGGGCGTCAATAAGGATGATATCGAATCGAATCGCGAGGATATCTTCAGCCGGGCCGCGCAATCCGCCGCAGATCGCGTCAAGGTCAACTACATCCTCAACCGCGTCGCCGATGAGGAAAAGGTTACCGTAGCCCAGGCGGATGTGGATCAGCGCCTGGCCGACATGGCCGTACGTTACGGAATCACCCCGGAACGCATGAAAGAGGAAATGACCAAGCGGGACAATGCGCTGGACGGCCTGCGCCGGAACCTGCGTCTTGAAAAAGCCGTCGCTATTCTCCATGCCGCCGCCAAAATCACACCGGAAGGATGACCATGCAGACCAAAAACCAGATGCTTGTGCCGATGGTGGTTGAACAGACCGGCCGCGGCGAACGCGCCTATGATATTTATTCGCGCCTGTTGAAGGATCGAATCATCTTCATCGGCAGCGGCATTGACGACGATGTCTCGAGTCTCATCATCGCCCAGTTGCTCTTCCTCCAGAGCGAGGACGCCGAAAAGGACATCAGCCTGTACATCAACTCACCGGGCGGGTCGGTAACGGCGGGAATGGCCATCTACGACACCATTCAGTTCCTGAAGTGCGATGTGGCCACCTACTGCGTAGGTCAGGCGGCCAGCATGGGCGCCATCCTGCTGACAGCGGGAGCCAAGGGCAAGCGCTTCGCCCTGCCCAACGCCCGCATCATGATCCATCAACCCTGGGGCGGTGCCCAGGGACAGGCCACCGACATCAGCATCCAGGCCCAGGAAATCCTGCGCCTGCGTGACCGGTTGAACGGCATTCTTGCTTTCCATACCGGCAGGACGCTGGAGGCCATCGCGAAGGACTCCGATCGCGATTTCTTCATGTCCGCCGACGAAGCCTGCAAATACGGCCTGGTGGATAGTGTTCTCGCAAGCCGAAAAGTCGTCCTTCCGAAAGCGTAATCCCCATGGCTAAACCCAGGAACACCATTCCCAACTGTTCGTTTTGCGGCCGCCCGCCGGAAGTGGCGGGACAGCTGCTGGCGGGACCGCCCGGAACCTACATCTGCAAGGACTGCTCCAAAGTCTGCCAGGAAATGTTTGTCAAGTCGGGCGGCAAGCCCGCCCCGGCCACTCCGCCCCCGAAAAAGGCGGAGGGGATCTCGAAGGTCCCCAAACCCCACGAAATCTACGACTTCCTGAACCAGTATGTGATCGGCCAGGACCAGTCCAAGAAGGTGCTTTCCGTCGCCGTCCACAACCATTACAAGCGCCTCCAGCAGAGCGAGCCCGGCGAGGCCATGGCGGCGTTCAAGGATGTGGAGATTGAAAAAAGCAACATCCTGCTGATCGGCCCGACCGGAACCGGGAAAACGCTTCTGGCCCGTACGCTGGCCCGCTGCCTGGATGTCCCGTTTAGCATCTCCGATGCCACCACCCTGACAGAGGCCGGCTATGTCGGCGAAGATGTCGAGAATGTCCTGCTCCGCCTGATTCAGGCTGCCGATGGCGACGTCGCCCGCGCCCAGCGCGGTATCGTCTACATTGACGAGATCGACAAGATCGCCCGAAAGACCGAAAATGTCTCCATCACCCGTGATGTCTCCGGCGAGGGCGTTCAACAGGCGCTCCTGAAAATCATCGAGGGAACCATGGCGAGCGTGCCCCCCGGTGGTGGCCGGAAACATCCCCAGCAGGAATACCTCAAAATCAATACCGAGCACATCCTGTTCATCTGCGGCGGCGCCTTTGTCGGGCTGGATGATATCCTGAATCGGCGCGTGAGCAAACAGGCGCTCGGTTTCGGGGAACCACCCAAGAAAACCATTGTCGAGGAACTCAAACGCCGGGTTGAGCCCGAAGATCTCATGAAATACGGCATGATCCCGGAGTTTGTCGGACGTCTTCCGGTCGTCACCACCCTGGAACCCCTCCGCGAGGAGGATCTGATCCGGGTGCTGACCGAGCCGAAAAACGCCATGATCCGCCAGTATCAGAAACTGATGGCCATGGAAAATGTAAAGCTGACCTTCACGGACACGGCATTGCGGGAAATGGCGCGGTTGGCGGCCAAAAAGGGAACTGGCGCGCGCGGCCTGCGTGCCATTCTCGAGCACCTGATGCTGGAAGTGATGTTCGAGGTGCCCAAGCGCGGCAATATCCGGGAGTTTCACGTCACCAAGCCCATGGTCACCTCACAGCGGGTGACATTGGACGAGGTTGGGGAATCGGCGGCGTAGCCGAAGGGTCAGACCGGGCACAATCCGCCAATAATCCTGTTCTTCTCGTCGAGCCGGACAACACGGGGGCGGATTTGAGTGGCCTGATCGGTGGGAACGAGACCAAAGGTAAAGATGGTGAGGCGGTCGCCCACTTTGCCGAGATGGGCCGTTGCACCGTTCAGGCAGATCTCGCCCTTTCCGCGTTCTCCTGAAATAGCGTAGGTTTCAAACCGGTTCCCGTTTTCCAGGTTGGAAACCAGGATTTTTTCATAGGGCATGATTTTGACATAGTCCATCAAATCCCGGTCAATCGTGAGACTGCCTTCGTAATCCAGATTGGATCCCGTCACCCGGGCCCCGTGCAATTTCGCCTTCAGCATCGTCGAGAACATAAATTCGCCTACCTGTCTTTAAATTCGGGCAAAAGGGTAGCTTTCCCGCCCCTCAACCGCAAGAAAATTGACACCCGTGAAAGTGCGTACAATAAACAGACCGCCTGCTTCGTTTGATTGGTTAATGTCAGAAACAGGTTTTTGACGAACGGGGTTGATTGCCTCCCGCCGTCGCAACAAAATTGCAATCAAAAGGAAAGTAAAGAGATGAAGAAGTTCTGCATTCTTGTTGTAGCGTTCAGCATGACCGGCATTTTTGTTCCTGTCGTCTTCGCCAAGGGCGGCGGGAAAGGCAAGGGCGCAAAAGCTCCTGCGGCGCAAACCGTTACATCAGAAGCGTACGCCAAATACGACCTAGATAACAATGCCGTCCTGAGTACCGACGAAATTGCCAACATGAACAAAGATCTTTCGGCAAACAAGGACGACACCCTGTTGAAGCCTTTTGACACCAATAATGATGGCAAGTTGAGCACCTCTGAAATCGCGGCCATCCCAATCACCAAAACGACGGAAGCCGAAGCACCCGCCAAAAAGGGCAAAGGCAAAGGCAAGAAAAAGTAATAGCTCATTCCTGACGAATCAGGAATGACTTTCCCGAAGGATCCCCTTCAGGGCCTGGTAGTCGGTTTTACCAGTCCCGAGAATGGGGATCCTTTCTAGTTTCCGGA
>CAIZMS010000098.1 GCA_903934155.1 uncultured bacterium
CCTTGATGGGATTGTCTGTACTCATGGGCGGGATCTTTACCATGACTGGCAGGGGATGGGAATGAAGTTTTTAAGAATCCACCCCCATGCGGGTGAGGTCGTAATTGAATCGCCAACTAGTATTTCACCCTTTATGATTCACGCCATGAGAATTGTAACTTTTTTGGCCTGTTGGTTTGTCTGCTGCCTTGTGGCGCATGGCGCGGACTATGTCATCGCCGTCAGTGTTGACGGATTGGGTTCGGTATACCTGCAGAAGCTTGTGGAGGCGGGAAAACTGCCGCATTTCAAGCAGCTTGAGGAGGAATCCGCCGGGACAACCAATGCCCGGGCCGACTACAACATTACTGTAACGCTCCCCAATCACACCACCATGGTCACCAGCCGCCGGATCACGGATCCCGAGGGCCATAACTGGACCAGTAATACCGATCCGGCCAAGGGGGTGACGATTCATTCCCAAAAGGGTGCCTATGTTTCCAGTGTTTTTGATGTCGTTCATGATCACGGCCTGCGTACCGGGGCGTGGGCCACGAAATCCAAGTTTGCCCTTTTCAAGGTGTCCTATGACGACCTTCACGGTGCACCGGATAAGACCGGCCCCGACAACGGGCGTAATAAAGTGGATTGCTTCGTGTATGCGAACTCACCTGTGCTGACGGATAGCGTGATCAGCATGATGACGACCCAGCCATGCCATTTCGCCTTCGTTCATTTTGGAGATGGCGATGCCGCAGGTCACTCCCACGGGTGGGGAAGCGAATCCTACAATGATGCCATGATCACGATAGATGGCTATCTGGGTCGGATTATGGATCTGATTGCCACCCATCCGGGTTTGAAGGGAAAAACCGACTTAATTGTTACGGCGGATCATGGAGGGGAAGGGAAGAATCACGCGGATCCAGCCAAGCCGGTCGACTACACCATTCCCTTTTTTGTCTGGGGTGCGGGCGTTACTCCGGGAGATCTGTATGCGTTGAATGCCAGCACCCGCCAATCGCCGGGTGAAGGGCGTCCTGATTATTCGGCAGTGAGGCAGCCTGTGCGAAATAGTGACCTGGGGAATCTGGCGTTGTCTCTGCTCGGACTCCCATCGATTCCGGGCTCTGCGATTGACATCAAGCAGGATCTCGGCGTGAAGTGAAGAGGTGCCCGCTCACAGGAGGATAAGTCAGTGGAAAAGAGTGCTGTGACGAAAAGTTCCGGAAGTTGGATCCTGGTGTTGTTTGGCCTGCCGTTCATGGCAGTCGGTATTGTTGTTGGAACGATGAGCTGGACTATGTGGTCGTTGTGGCTCGAAAGCGCGACATGGGTACGGGTTCCCGCCATTGTGTCCCAGGCGGAGTTGCAGACCCATCACAGTAGCAAAGGCGGGGTTTCCTATTCAGTCAACTGCCGGTACTCTTATTCTGTTGGAGCTCGGAGCTATACGGGTGACCGTGTTGGCGTGGAGAATCACGGGGGATCGAGTGATGGGTATCACCGGGTGCGTTATGAGATCCTGGCCCGCCATCGTGACAGCAAGGCTCCGCTCGAGGCGTGGGTGGATCCGGCTCAGCCGGATCGGGCGATGGCATTCCGGGAGAAATCATCAACGATGTTTGTTCTCCCTCTGTGCGCGGTGGTTTTCGGGGCGCCGGGGTTTGTGATTTTCTATCTAGGCCTTGCCTCGTTTTTCAAGGCAGGGCGGATGAACCGGCTTCTGGCCCAGAATCCCGGACGGCCGTGGCGGGCCAATTCCCGGTGGTGTGGATTTGAACTGCATGACAAGCCCGGGCAGCGAATCGCAGGCAGGCTGGCTGGCGGTCTTTTCATGGGCGTTTTCGTCAGTGTTTTCTGGATCGCCATGGGGTCGGATAAAAATGCGCCGCTGTTTGCCAAAGTTATCATCGGGCTGATCACCTTGATCCCGGCAGGAATGCTGGTGTCGGCGGCTTATAATACCTTCCGCTTCCTCAAGTATGGCAATCCCCGGCTTGTGCTTCGGCAGATCCCTCTCGCCCTGGGGCAGGAGAATGCTGCGCTGCTCTATGTGAAGACTCATATTGCCGCAGAGCAAGGCGTTGAGTTGAAAATACAGTGCATGAAGCGGGAAACGGTCAAGCGGGGGAACAAGACCTCGGTGGAAGACCGTGAGATTTATAGTGAAGTCAAAACGGTAACGGAGGATCTTGCCGAACGCACAGGACGCGGGTCGGCCATCCCGGTTCGCTTCACGATTCCTGTGGAACAGCCGGAAACCTTCTCCGGGGATATGCCGAACTTTATTTGGCGGATTTCAGCCAAGGCGGCAACGCCTGGTGTGGATTTCTTTGCCGAGTTCGATGTGCCGGTGTATCGCGTGGAGGACCCGAAGCTCATGGATATCAATCCGATGGCAAAATGATGAAGACCGCCGGATTCAGGAAAGTTTTGGTAGTGGCGTTGGTGGGGATTCTGTGCGGCGTAGGCACAGGGCGTGCAGGTACGCGTACCTGGACAGGCATGGGTGGGGATAACAAGTGGGGCACGGCAGGCAACTGGGTCGAAGGTAC
>CAIZMS010000099.1 GCA_903934155.1 uncultured bacterium
CCATGTAGTTGCAGCACGGAATGGCGATGTTGTTTCTCTTTTTGTGGATGGTGATCTGGTGTCATCAAATCGAGTCTCGGGGAGTATTCCGGGCGGTGCCATGTTGTGGGGCCTTGGGCATAACTCCGCTCTGGTGTCCCAGTATTTCAGCGGAGGGGTGGATGATGTCCGCCTCTATCAGCGCACACTGTCTGGGGGAGAGATTCAAGAGCTTTATGTGCTGGGTGGGGATTTTGACGGGGACACGGCAGGGAATTCCAGTGAATTATTGTCCGGCGATGATCCGTTTTCCTCTCCCCTTCCGGCGGCATTGGTCGGTGATCTTGATGGAGATGGGCGCGTGACCCGCCGTGATCGTGATTGTCTGGTGACACTGGCGAGTGAAATGGCGTGGGATGTGACGCGATTCAGTTATGATGCCGAGGGGAATGTGATGCGCAAGGTGGATGCGATGGGGAATGCCACCGAAATGACCTATAACCGCAATAACCGGCTTCTGGGCACAAGGGATGCGAATGGTCATACGCAGATCAATGAAATGGATAGCATGGGCGCCGTGGTGGCAACAACGGACGCCCTGGGCGCACTCACGCAATTTGATTATGACGCTTTCGGATCCGTGATTCAGGTCACCGATGCGGGCGGGAATGCGACCCGGATAGAGTATAACCAGCGCGGGCAGGTCATCCGGACAGTCAATTCCCGTGGAATTTCCCAGGTCACTCTCTATGACGATCTGGGGCGTGTTGAGTGCGTGATCGCCGCCGCAAGGACCCCCGTGGAACAACGCTCGTGGTCGTACTATGATGCGGCCGACAATCTGGTCAGTAACCGGAATAACATCGGCGTCATCAATGAGTACCAATATGATGACCGTGGAAAACGGGTGCAACAGATTCTGGCGCGTGGCGCCGCCGAGGAAAAGGTTGAGGAAACTACCTTTGATGTTCGCGGACTCGCTGTCAGTCGAAAGGATTCCCTTGGTTATTGGTCTCACGCGGGTTATGACGCACTTTCCCGACAGGTCAGCACCACGGATGCGCTGGGTCATGTTACGCAGGTGGTTTACGACAACCTGGGATATGTCGTCGCCACTATTCAGCCGAATGGGCGGGCGAGGCGGACGGACTATGATAAGTGGGGCAGGGCTGTTCGGGTGCGGGATGGCAATGACGTTACTACGACCGATTATGATGTGCTTGACCGTGTTGTTTGCAAGACGGATTGGCGCGGAATCCGTTCGGCTTGTTTTTATGATGCCGTGGGCAATCTCACGAACACGGTCGAGGCATTAGGCACACCCGAACAATCCGGAACGGTGACATTCTATGATGCCGGCAACCGCCCCGTCCGCAGGGTGGATGCAAACGGCGGTTCCGTGGTGACGGACTATGACGCTTTGGGCAATAAGACATCCTTCACGGACGAGTTGGGGCATGGCACCCGCTGGTATTACGGCCGCGGGAAACGGCTGGAAGGATATTCCCTGCCCGGCGGCGCGATAATCACCAATCTCTATGATGCCTTGGATCGTCTGGTGGAGGTTCGGGGCAATGGTGTGGTGCAGCAGGTTTTTGCGTATGACGGGGTATCCCGCATGACGAATTCGATCGACTTCAACCAGCCCGGCCTGTCCGATGACCAGAATGTGGCTGTCAAATACGATGCCCTCAACCAGGTTGTAGAGGAGCGCCAAAACGGAAAAAGGATTCAACGCCAGTTCGATGCCGATGGACACGCTGTGGCAGTGACCTATCCCTCCGGCTTTGTGCTGAAACGAGCCTTTGACGCCAATGGCCGGCTTGCAGACATGAAGAGCGAGGATGGGGCGACGACCTATTCAGCCTACACGTATACGCCGAATTCCCGGATTCAGACCATCACGTATGGCAACGGGGTGGTGGAAACGCATGGACTGGATTCACGGGAGCGACTGCAGACGCTGTTTCAGCAGGGAATTCATTGTGACCTGAGAGCCACATTAGCCCGTGATTCTGCCGGAAATGTGACGATGTGTTCCCAAATCGGGGGCGCAGGGGATGTGTTCATTTATGATTCCCTGAACCGGGTTGTGGCGAGAAAGAACCTGAGCGATGTCTTTGAGGAATCGCTCCGGTATGATGCTCTTGGAAATTGGTTGTCCACGTCCAATCCGGTTGAAGGGTCTGTTTCCCGTTCGGTTAATGCCGGCAATCAGTATGACCAGATCGGCGCGCAATCGCTTCGGTATGATTCAAAAGGAAGCCTGATTGACTGGAACAATCGCAATTTCGTCTATGACTACCTGGCGCGGCTTGTGGAGGTTCGATCGAATGGACAGGTGGTTGCCAGGTATAGTTATGACGCCAGCAATCGCCGTGTCGGCAAGGATACCGGGGCAGGTCATCAGGCCTACTACTATGACGGGGACAACCTCATTGATGAGTCAGTGAATGAAGTCTGGATCCGGAGCACGATCCACGGGGGTACTTTAGATACACCGGTGGCCATGGTGAGCGGGGGTGTAACGTTTTATTATTTAAGGGATTGGCGGGCCAATATCGCCGTTCTGGCAGATTCAAGCGGAACTCCAGTTGAAAGTTACCAGTATTCCCTGTTTGGCCGGATGACGGTATTGAATGCTGGGGGGAATCCGGTTCAGCAAAGCGGGTTCGGCAATATTTGGACGTTTGCCGGTCGCCAATGGGATGACGAAACAGGGTTGATGCATAACCGGAACCGGGCTTACTCGGCTGAGCTGGGGCGGTTTCTCCAGCGCGATCCCGCGGGATATGTCGATGGAATGAATCTTTATGCCTATGCCGGAAATAACCCACTGCTGTTTTCCGACCCTTATGGATTGTACCGGTGGAGTCATGGGGCGCTGGATAGCCGGGTTGGTGATTGGATTTTTCAGCAATATGGACAAGTTCGGGAAATGGAGCGACAGCGACGGGAGTATGAGGAGGCGCTTCGTCAGGCCGAGGAGGAGCGTCAGCGGATTGTAAGGGAAAATGAATATGCGGCCCGGGCTTTCAACCAGTACAAGAACGAGCATGCCGGCGAAATCAAGAATATGGTCGGGAAGTATCGTCATCTGGGGGTGAACGAGAACGAGGCGGCACAGCTTTTGATGAGCGGGATTAATTCTATTCCCCGGCTCGGGGCAACGGTGGGGCCCAATGACACCCGGCGCGACTGGTGGCTGGATTACTATCTGCGCGGCGGGCAGGTAAACTCGGCTATGCGTGACGAGATGCGCATCATGGGCTCGGGGAATGTGGACGAGTATTTCTCGAAGACCTCCCAGAAAGAAACGGCGTTACGAGACAAGCGGAAGGCTTCGCAGCAGCAATATACCATGGCGGCCGTGGCGATTGTGGCCACTGTGGTGACCTGCGGGGCGGGAGGGGTGTTGGGGGCGGCGTTGCTCGGAACCGTGGGTGTTACGGCGACCACCGCATCGTTCGGCGCCTTTGTTGCAGGGGCCGTAGCGATTCAAGGGGTGTCGGCCGCCGCTACGACGATGATCTCGCATGGTAACATCGGTGACTTTGCCCAGTCATGGGCAATTAATTCGGCAGCCAGCGTGGCGGGGTACGGGGCCGGCTATTCGGCGGCCAAGGCGGGGGCAGAAATCAATATGCAACTGGCGTCCCAATCGGCCGCGAGCACTTTTGTGGCATCAGGATCCCGTGCCGCATTGGCGGGTGATGGCTTCAAAAACGTGTTCCGGGATACGGCGATCAGTTTTGTGGCCGGGGGCATGATGGGGACATTTATGAATGCGCAAGGTGAGGGTGCGGCACCCGTCAGTTTCGGCGAGTATGTGAATAACGGGGCGTCATCTACCTTCGGGTATTTGCATTCCCCGATTTCAGGGGGAGTTCAGGGCTCGTTGCATGCGGCGGTATATGGGGGAAATATGGTGGAGGCCTTTGGCGAGGGCTCAATATCAAAGGAGGCCTTGACAAGTTATCTGATGGCCTCGGAAGTGTCGCAGGCCGCGAAATGGATGTCGGACCAGCTTGTCTCGGCACTTCCCAATGCGCCACGTCAGACGGCTCAGCCCCGGGAATGGAAGACACCTCCGGCGGCGGCGCACTCCGACAGCGAGGCTAGGGGAGTGAAAGACTCACTGTCCTGGCAATCCCGGATCAGGAATGTGGCGATCGGGAGTGCGGTGACTGTAGCGAGTCATCTCCAGGAAATGGTGGTTGCTCCAGCCCGGGCGGTCTCGGCGATCTATTCAACCGTGACGGCGGAGTCCTGGCGGGATCGGTCGCGAGTGATCAATCCGTTTTCAAGGAGTTTTGCCGGGTACCAGATTCTGGATAAAGCCACGGATGCCGCACAGGTTGCCGCAGGCCTTCCCATCAGTTTCCTGTCCGGTGATTTCATGGATGTTCAGAATCAGAAGACGATGACGCTGGATGAGGGGCGAAAACTGGTGACCTTCAACGGGATGTTTAATGACAGTGCGGATGCCACCAAGATGAGGGATGTTACCCGTCGGCAGTTTTCGGTCAATGATTCCATTCATGTTGCCAATCGATCCGCTTTGGGGGGGATTGGGGATGCGATTCAAATCATGGGAAATGAGCTGGGTCTCATTGATATCACGGCAATCAGAGGCGCTGTGGCGTTGCGGGAAGCCTCCACGATGCCCGGGTTGATTAATGTGGTGGCGCATAGTCAGGGAAGCATGACCTTTCGGCGTGCGCTCGATCTGGTGGATGAGCCCACTGTCCGGGGGCGGATTGCCTATCAGGGGGGTGGCCCCGAGATCAATAACAGCCAAAGTTATCTGGGGCTTCAGTCCGCTCAGAACTTCTGGAACCAGGAGAAGGGTGGCGCCCGACGTTTTGATTGGGTTCCCCTGGCCAATTATCTTCCTTTGCCCGCCAGAATCATGGGCGATCCTTTTATGATGAAAGGCTCAACGGAATGGCAGGTTGTGGATTCTCCGGGAAATCGGAATGTCCCGGGCGGGAACAGGCATGGGTATCAGGATTATTATGGAGGGTATGCCTATTAAGATGAAAAAAAGCAGTCAGTTGGTGGGACGGGGTTTCAGAGTGGTGTTGGCGGCAATGGCACTGGTGTTTTCTGGAGGATGTGTATCAGGAAATTATGACCTTTCCCGTAAGGCGCCATACCAGGAGCAAGTGGGGGCTGACTATGAGTTGGCGGAAGACAGTTATATCGTCACCCTCCTGGGAATGGATGAACTATTTATATTAAACCGATACAGCGCCTTTAGCCAACCATTCCCTGTTGACGGCAAGTACATGGGGAAGAGCACAGGGGACATCAACATCAAGGGGGTTCTTCCCAAGGGAACGATTTTAAAGGTGACGGCAATCCGGGGCTCCGAGTCGTTTGACGCCGGACATACTGTTGAATATTTCCTGGAGATGGGGCGTGCCGCGATGGAGCCACGGCTTCGATTGAATGCCTGCTTTTTGGAGGAGCGCGAAGGCGCTGTATACCGCTTGGATGGAAAAGCCTTCATTCAGCGGGGTGTGGGTGACAAGGCGGGTGGCGGAAAACTGTAAAGAGGGAAGATCATGAAATTGAATATTAATCGGGTAGCGTTGTTGACGATGGTGGTGGCGTGCGGGCGATGTCTTGCCTGGACCGACCTGGGTGGGGGTGATCATGGGGGTAGCAATTGGGTCATTGCCGGTGGCGCCTCGATTGCCAGTAATCATTACGGCATTGGAATGATGACCATCAGTTCGGGCATGACGGTTTCGGTAAAAGGGTGGGATGGTTCTGCGTACGGAGGGGTTTCGATCAGCGCCAACGACATCCGGATTGACGGGGTGTTGGATGCATCCGGAGCCGGCTATGCAGGGGGTAATGGAGGGAATGGTGGATTCGGGTCTGCTTCTATTGGCGCTTCCGGGGGGGCGGGAGTCGCCGGATCGCCGGGATCCGGACCGTTCGGGGGCAGTGGCGGAGTCTCAGGGAGCGGGGGTTATGATTCGGGAAACCCTGGACTGACAAGGCCTGGTTGGCCTGGTGGGTACGGCGGGATGGGAGGGTATGCCACCAACGGGATACAGGGTGATGCCACCACCAATGATGCTGTTTTCATGGGCGGCGGCGGTGGAGGTGGCGCCGGGGGTGGGGCGGGTTGGAATCTGCTGGGAACAACCTCCGGGGGTGGCGGCGGGGGTGGTGGAAATCCTGGTGCCGGCTGGATCAAGCTATATGCAACCAATACGATTGTGGTGCGGGGGACGCTTCAGGCCAAAGGACTGGCGGGGGCCAGGCAGAATGGCGGAACCGGGCAGACCCAGATGCCTGCCGCTCAGGGCGGAAACCTGGGATGTTCTACAATCGCGGGACAAAGTCTGGGCGGCTCCGGCGGCGCGTCCATCCCGGCACAATGCTATCCTGCCGGGCTGGGCGGCAATGGCGGCGCGGGCGCGGGCGGCGGTATTCTTTTGCAGGCCAGTACCGTGGACACACTCGGCGGCAACCTCGACAACCGGGGCGGCGGGAATTCCCTGGTGAATGGGGGCACCTTGAAGATCCTCTACATTACACTCCAGGGCGGGAGTTGCACTAATACCGGTCGCGCTTATCTTAAGCAGCTCATGCCGCCGGAGCCGGGGACGGTGTTTGAATTCTAAAATTGAATTGAAACGACAGGAGGAAGAGGATATGTATTATGCCATGAATTCTACGTATTCTGTCACGAAGGCGCAGAGCGCGTTGCCGCGGTTGCTGAAAGATGCCGCGAAGTCGGGCACCATCGCGATCACGCGGCATGATGAAACCGTGGCCTACCTGGTGTCGCGGGAGCGCATGGAGGCGATCGTGGAGACCCTTGATATTCTCGGTAACCCAGACGCGTTCCGCGCGATTCATGAATACCGGCAGGGAACCATGAAGTTCCAGACGTTTAAGGATCCGGATCATGGAGGTTGAAGTCTCCGGGCAGGTGAATCATTTCATCAGGTGCCAGCCGCCTGAATCGCGGCATCGGCTACGCCTTGCCCTGGGGGCCTTGTCGCAGGAACGGGGTGATATCAAAGTGCTGGAAGGATCCCTGACCGGCCTTTACCGATTAAGAATCGGTCGGTACCGTGTCTTGTTCGCCTACGCCACACCCAAACGGGGAGCCCCCGTAATTCGCTGTATCTTTGCCGAATGCCGGGATGTCGTGTATGAGGTTTTTGAGCAACTGATGACGGAACGGCTTCTGCTATCTTCCCCGTTGGGTAGTTGATAGTTGGTCTTTATGATGTTTGGGGGTTAACCCAATTCTTTCATCATGCAAACCTTGTTTTTCTGGTGGGATTATATCAATACTATCGGCTTGAAAACAGCAAAGGAAAAATCCAGTCAGTGGCTCTCTATACTTCTGCTGCTCGGAATGATGCATATCGGGATGGATGCGCGATATCGAATCGTTTCGTTTTTTCCGTCCCGGGAAATCGGATTTTTCGTTCTGGGTGTGGCGTACCTCGTGATGGCTTTATTGCTGATAACCCCCCTGCCGGCAGTGGGGCGGTTTCTGGTGCCTTTGGATGATTGGATTCGGAGGACATTTTGCCCCATGCTCGTGGGGCGGCGCTGGTGGCAGGGAGGGATGATCGGCTTTGTCGTTGCGCTCATGATTGTGGCCGGGTGTTGGTTGCGGTGGTTGGTTATCCGGCAACTTCCGATTGAACCTCGCTTTGCCGATATGTTGCCGCTGATCCAGGGAGCTTGTGATACTTTTCTTAAGGGAGCAAATCCCTATGGTCGTTTATTTCAGATGCCTTGGGAACTGCCTTTAACCTTCTGGCCGGGGTTGTGGCTCCCTTATTTGGTGCCTACTGTGATGTCTGTTGATATCCGCTGGGTTCATGTCGGGGTTGTCGTTGGCATCTCGCTGATCTTCAGCTGTTTCCTTTGGCGACCGGGTTTCGTTGCATCGAACCCAAATTCCGCAATTCGCTTGGCGGCTTTTTCTTCACTGTTTCTTTTTTTATTTTCCAGTGAACCCATTCTATTTTCCAATATTGCACATACCCCGCCACAATGGCTGTGGATCTCCCTGCTCGCGGGCTCGATTTTGCTTAAGCGTCCCTGTCTCTCTGCTGTATGTCTGGGGATAGTCCTGTCTGGCAGGCAGACGGCGGTAGTATTTGCCCCCTTGATGGCTATCTATTGGCTCAGGGTTTCTGGAAGTTTCCGTACTGCGGCGATTCTGTCTGTTGTGGCGGGCGGCACATTTCTTGTGATTTGCGGCCCTTTTCTTTTTCTCAATCCGGATGCTTTCATAGTGGCTCCCGTGCAGCATTATGCAGCCTTGGGTAGTTACGATTATGCCCAGGGGGCAGCTGGCTTCAGTGCCAATACGATCGGATTGTCCTATATGATTCGAAGTGCCCAGATAAGCTGGCTTCTGCCGATTATCTCTGCCCTTGCCGTTTTAGGCCCCTGGGTGCTGGCCTGGAAACGGCTTCGATCTGAGACCGATGTCCTGCTGTATATGGGTTTTTCGGCGGTGGTCGTTGCCTTGACGGCGCCGATTCCTTGGCACTATGAATACTTTCCTGCGTTTATTCTGATTGCCTTCGCGGCGTTGGCCGCCGCCTCTGAGGAGGATGTGGTCTGATCATTATAAACTGATTCGGCCGACATCAGGGGCGTTTTCTGACAATCCACGCATCTTGGAATGTGTTGTTCCCGCCGGGTTGGTATTCGAGCAGTTCGGCGCCTGAGGCGATGATGATATTTTTCATGAGTGCCGGGCAATGGATCCCCGTGTACATCTGCGAGCCGTTGTGCCAACTGTGAATGGCCACAAATTCACCCCGCTCCAGTTTTTCGAGTTGGGCGGCGGTGAGATCGTTCCGGTGCTGCTGTCCGCTATGGGTGCTGAACCAGAAGACTCCGCCCGGCTTCAGAATCCGCATGATTTCACGGAACCACGCACGGGATAGGCTGTCGGACAAGTGGGTGAAGACGGACACCGCATAGACAAAGTCTACGCTGGCATCCAATTGTGACAAGGGTGGCTCCATGGTATTAAGATGAAAACCAATCCGGCAATCGGGGACCGATTGCGCCCATTGGATCGAGGGCGCATACATGTCGCTACCCACGAACTCCATGGTTTTACCCGTATCCATCGCTTCCAGGGCAAAAAGGATTCGGCCGGGTCCGCAACCCCACTCGCATACGATTTTGGTGTCGGGGGATCCCCACTGTCGGATGACCGATTGAATTTGTTCTGCCATCCTTTTCCCGGTGGTGGCGTAGTATTCGGCACTACTGCAGGCAATCACATCAAACCGCAGGTGTGGCGGCGGCAGGATCAGGTCCGGGTTTTCCGCAAGAAACAGTCGATCATTATCAGCAAAGCGACGCCGGTTCTTTCGGCAGACATAATGATAAATCAAGGGTTCCAAGCCGATGCGCCGAAGGACGCGTTCTGTCTGTCGTTTCAAGGTTTTGGATGAGATCATGCCCGGGATTTTACAAGGCACGCCCTTTGGGGACTATCGTCAAGGGTAACGATATTAGCATCAGTATTTTTGTGATGCCCGGGATTGGCTTGATTTTGGCGGGGGGCTTTTGCACAGTGCCCAGATGCCGGATGAAACGGCACAGGAGGAGATGTGGCATGACGGATCAAGATGTGTTGAATGTGTTTCTGGAAACCAAGGCGCTGTTGCGCGGTCATTTTGAATTGCGGTCGGGCTTGCACAGCGACCAATTCTTTCAATGCGCCAAGGTGCTTCAGCAGCCGCGCATTGCCGCCCGTCTGTGTGAGGCGCTGGTCCAGAAGATGCGCAAGGAATTGCCCGGGGTCCATTTTGACGGCGTGATTGCCCCCGCCATGGGAGGCCTGTTTGTCGGGCATGAGATTGCCAAAACGCTGGGCGTGGTCTCGATTTTTGCCGAAAAGCAGGAGGGGATGCTCGTGCTACGCCGCGGTTTTGAAATTCACAAGGGCGCCTCGTTCGTGGTCGCCGAGGATGTGATTACCCGGGGTGGCCGCGTCCAGGAGACGATCGATATTGTTGAGGGGCGTGGCGGTAAGGTGGCGGCCGTGGCCGTGCTGGTTGACCGCAGCGGCGGCAAGGCCCGGTTTGTTCAGTCTACGGTGAGCCTGCTCCAGATGGAGCCGGTGACCTTTGACCCGAAAGCCTGTCCGCTGTGCGCCAAAAAGGTGACGCTGGAACATCCGGGCTCGTAAGGAAAAGGGGAAATCCCCTGTTAGAACCAATAAAAAAGGCAGGGCCTTGCGGCACCTGCCTTTTTTGTCGGTCTCGTCGGACTGGTTTAGTTCGACAACCGGCCGCCGACGCCCTTGGCGTTCTTGGCCATGGCTTTGACGCCCTCTTTCGGACGCAACGCGCGTACCGCAGTCCCGGCCTGCCACATTTCTGAATTGTGGACATCGGCCAGTTTCTTGCCGAGGTACTTCTGGTAATCCTTGCCGCCGCAATCGCGGATCACTTCGCGGGTTTCCTGACCACGCTTGACCGAGGCATAAAGCTTCTTGAAGACCGGGAGATTGGCCTTCCAGAAGATCGGGCGCCACTTGAGCGCGCCATGCTGGGCGGTGACGGAGCAGTTCTGGAACATCCAGTCCATGCCGTTTTCGTCCACCAGGCGGATCAGGCTCTGGGTGAGTTCCTCGACCGTCTCATTGAAGGCTTCGCTCGGCGAGTGGCCGTTGGCGCGCAGCACATCATACTGGGCATGCATCATGCCGGCCAGGGCGCCCATCAGCACGCCGCGTTCGCCGGTCAGATCGCTGTACACTTCCTTCTGGAAGGTGGTGGGGAACAGGTAGCCCGAGCCGATGCCGATGCCGAGCGCAATACAGCGCTCCGTGGCCCGACCGGTTGCATCCTGGAACACCGCGAAGCTGGAGTTGATGCCCGCGCCGGAGAGGAAGTTGCGACGAACGGAAGTGCCGGAACCCTTGGGGGCGACCATGATCACATCCACGTTCTTCGGGGGAATGATGCCGGTCTGTTCCTTGTACACGATCGAGAAGCCGTGTGAGAAATAAATGGCGTCGCCGGGCTTGAGGTTGGCCTTGATGACAGGCCAGACCTTGCGCTGGGCGGCGTCGGAAACCAGGAACTGAATGACCGTGGCTTTCTTGACCGCCGTGGCGATGTCGAACAAGGTCTTGCCGGGAACCCAGCCATCCTTGCGGGCGCGATCCCAGTCACGCTTGAATTCCGGCGCCTGGCCGATGATGACCTTGAACCCGTTGTCCTTGAGGTTCAGAGCTTGTGCGGGCCCCTGGACGCCGTAGCCGATGATTGCAATGACCTCGTTCTTGAGGATCTTGCGCGCCTTTGCCGTCGAGAACTCCTTGCGGGTGACGACGGTTTCCTTCTCTCCACCAAAGTTAATCAATGCCATGTTTATTTCTCCTGTTTGAAAGGCGTGCAGTGTAGGAAAATGGCGCCGTGCGTCAATCCTGAAAAACAGGTGTGAAACTTTTTACTTCGAAACGCAGACGGCTCGAAGTGTGAGTATTTCTGGTGTTTGTGAGTCTTTTTCTGTTGCGTTCGTGGGAGGGCGTTGCAATCATCTCGACCCAGTGGACGAATCGTGGGTGGTTCGATTCATCCAAACTCCGGGAGGACGGTGCTTAATGCATTATCTAAAGAATTTTGCGAAGAAAATTGCCGGTTCATTGTGGACGGCCCGGACGCCCACGGAGTTGATCCTCTTTGTTACGGAGCGTTGCAATGCGAAGTGTCGACACTGTTTTATCCGGGAGCCAGCCAATCCGGCCCAATTGAGCCTTGAGAAAGTCGAAAAGATCGCGGCGACCCTCATTGAGCCGATCAATACTCTGGTGATCACGGGCGGAGAGCCCTTCATGCGCCCCGATCTCCTTGATCTGGTGGATCTCTTTGC
>CAIZMS010000100.1 GCA_903934155.1 uncultured bacterium
CTCGGTAGCCGCGACATAATGTCGCTACATTCTAAAAGAGCAGGTGAATAAAGCCATAATGTCGCGTCAGTTATAGTAACCGATCCTGGCTTGCAGAAGGTGTAATCCCGAACCGTTTATAACACAAGTCTGTGGCAACGCGTCCTTGTGGGGTTCGCTTGAGGAAACCCTCCTGAATCAGGAATGGCTCATACACTTCCTCAATGGTATCAGCTTCCTCGCCGACGGACACCGAGAGTGAACTCAATCCTACAGGCCCACCTGAGAAACGGTGCATGATGGTTTCAAGAATTCTCTTGTCCATCTCATCCAGGCCATCCTCATCAATATCGAGCATCGTCAACGCCTGAGCGGCAATGTCCCCGGTGATTTTCCCATCCGCCTTGACCTGTGCAAAATCACGTACACGTCGAAGCAGGTTATTACAAATCCGGGGCGTCCCCCGGGAGCGCCGGGCAATTTCGCGTGCGCCCCCCTCATCGACATCGACGTCCAGAATACGGGCCGAGCGCCTGACAATATGCTCCAGATCCGCTGCATGATAATAATCCAGGCGGATCGACAGACCAAACCGTGACCGGAACGGAGAAGTGAGCAATCCACTCCGCGTCGTGGCGCCCAATAGCGTAAAATGCTGAAGGTTCAGTCGTACCGATCGCGCGTTGGCTCCCTGATCGATCATGATATCGATGACGAAATCCTCCATCGCGGAATACAGGTATTCCTCCACAGAACGCTGCATCCGATGAATCTCGTCAATGAACAGGATATCGCCGCGTTCCAACCCGGTCAGCAGGCCCGCGAGATCGCCCGGCTTGTCTATAACAGGACCGGACGTCGACTTGATGTTAACCCCCATCTCCTCAGCCAGAATATAGGCCAGGGTCGTTTTGCCGAGCCCGGGAGGGCCTGACAAGAGCACATGCTCCATCACATCGCCGCGCTTCTTCGCCGCCGCCGTGAACAATTCCAGCCGTTCGCTGGCCTTTTTCTGCCCCACAAAATCACGAAACCGGGTGGGACGCAACCGGACATCCAGATCCTTGTCCGGTTTATTCAACCCGTCACTGATTAAACGTTCTGCCATAGTCCGTCACTTTTCATGAATGAGCTCACACTTTATGGGGATTCGCGGTTGATCGTCAACACCGTTCATCAGACATCACCCCGGGGAAAAAGAAAAAAATCTTTTTAAACCGGCGATTCCTGATAAATTCGCCGTGTTGTCAAGGTGACCAATCACACGATCGAAAAGGAGCACGAATCATGAGTACAACACAACTGAACCGATGGTTTGTTTTGGGATTGATCCTGTCGGGGCTACTGACCCGGGTGCAAGCCTCATCGCCCACCTCCCACATCATGATTGCCGATGAGACCATCAAACAACTTCTGGCTGACCCCAAAACCGACCCTGCCCTGAAGCGGATTCTGAGTGATCCGGCGGCACGGGAAGCCTTCCGGGGTGGAGCCTGTGCCCCCGACCTGGCCACGATCTCCGACGCGGCCCACTGTGATGACCCGAAAGCCACCGCTGAAAAACTGATGAAAACTGCCACGGATAACCTGGCCAAGGCGAATGCCCGCCTGAACGCTGCGACAACCGATGCAGAACGCGCACAGGCCCAAAAGGACGTGGCAAGTGCTCAGGCGGATCTCGCTTTTGCCTACGGCTGGCGCTGCCATGCCGCTGCGGATTTCGAGACTCATCCCATTGTGAATTCCA
>CAIZMS010000101.1 GCA_903934155.1 uncultured bacterium
ACAAAGAGAGATAACGTAATGACCTCCTGCATAATTTTCAGTTGCGACAAGGATAAGGCGCTGTATCCAATCCGGTTTGCAGGCACCTGAAACATGTATTCAAAGAACGCAATTCCCCAACTCACCAGAGCGGCGATTATCCAAGGCTTGCTTCCCAGATTCTTCAAGTGCGCATACCACGCAAAAGTCATGAAGGCATTTGAAATGACAAGCAACACAACCGTTCGAAAAACAACGTTCATCCTTCACCTCTTATTCTGCGTGTTCCACCTCACGGGCGACCTGTCTGCCCCCCTCTTGGCGAACTATCCGGAATTTCCGGATAGTCTGCGTGTTCCTCGGCGACGGCCAAGATCCCATGGGGCGAGGACGAGAGTTCAAAATGACCCGCAACAACACCCGGCACCGTAATATCTTCGTCCAACGCCTCCCACCACAGCGCATAGCCATTAAGTCGAAGAACAACTTTCTTTAATTGAGCATCAGACGCGTCGCGGAGGCGGCGGAACCGATCTGCAGGAAAGCCAAAGATTCGCCCGTCGGTCAACTCCAGAAATACCCTGCGCCCTTCGACCCAAACTCTGATCGCTAGCGCTTCCGTCCGCTTCTGTTCATCAACCACTGTGGTTTTCATTGTATTTGTCCTTCAAGTACCCGGAATGCTCGTAGACCAACCGCTCAATCTGCCGCACGGTTTCAGCGCGAAGGCCTTTGTTCCCTGCCAAGGCCACCGGCTCCAACCAAAACTTACATTCGCCGTCCGCAGTCGCGACATGGATGTGAGGCGGCTCACCCCGTTCATCCGAATAATAATGAAATCGAAATCTCCCAATTCTCAACACCGTCGGCACAGCTCACCGTCTTTCACTGTCTCTCGGCTATAATAGCCGTTGCTCCACTTTCCGCCATTCTCAATTATGCAGGTGCAACGCGGTTCCATCCTCTTCGGGAACGGCGACTTCTCCTTCGGGTTCGGAATTCACCGGGGCAACAACAGGCACCTCCCCCACTGGTTCGGACTCAGATGGCAATGGCTCGGGAACCGGATCCAGAATGGGCGCCGGGGCTGTGACGGGTTCAACAGGCGGCGGCTCCGGTTCAGGTACTGGGGCGGGTATCGCGGGCGGATCCGCTACCGGCGGGGACTCGATAGGGGCCGGAACGGGTTCGGCGGGTGGTGGCACCGGCTCGGGTGATGGCGCTGGAGCTGGCGGAGGCTCGATGATTACCGGTTCAGGAACAGGCACAGGGATTGGCTCGGGCACCGGGGCCGGTTCACTGACAACGAGATCAGGCAATGGCTGGGGGTCAAGCGCTGGGAGGGACGCTGGGTCGGTGATGTTCAGTTCGGTCACCAGCGCGACGAGAGGGGGCTCAATGACTGCCGGTTCTGGCGCAGGTACGGGTGTGGGCTCGTTGGGGACGCCGGTTGAAGCCGGTACACCAGCGGAAGTGTCAGGCGGCGGTTCTGGGATGGGTTCCGGCACCACCACGGGAGTGGGCGCTGAGGGCAACGGAATCACCGGGAGTGTCGGTTCAGGGACGGTGCCGCCAAGGACGGCGGCTACTACAGCAGGAGCCGGCTTGATTACCGGTGGTGGGGCAACAGGAACCGGTTGGATGACTGGCGGTGAGACAACGGGAACTGGCCGAATTACCGGCGGCGGAATCACGGGTACCGGGATGTCAACTCCCAGCGACCGGAGAATGGTCTCGCCGCCCACCGCGTCCACGACCACCACCGGGCAGGCACCGGCAACGCAATCCACCACCACCGGCATGACGGCGGGGGCACACAGAAAACCGGCGACGCCATCCTGAAGAAGCGTCGTCACCCGCTCGCGGGCGGCGCCGGAATCGGCCGGGAGAATGGCCAGCTGAAGCCGGTACCCGTTGGCGGTGACGACTGCATCGATCGCCGGAAGGTGCGAGGACGACGCGTCGAGGCCGCCGGAGACGAGAACCAGCGCGATGGTGGCCTGCTTTCGCGGTACCTGGTCCTGGGCAAACCGGGTGGGTTGGTAACCGAACTGACGCACCGCCGCAAGGATCCGATCCCGTGTCGTGACCGAGACACGGATCCCAGCCGGACGGCCATTGATGACCCGCGACACCGCCGCCTTACTCACTCCAGCCGCCTCCGCAATGACGCGCATACTGACGAAATCACTCATGATTAACTCGTTTATCACGATGATTATGGCAAGGCAAGCCCATATCACTATCTTGCTTGATTTCGAGGTGGACCGCGACCTCCGGGCGCGGTTAGTGCCAACCAAGCACCTTCAAAAGTCCAGACGCCGCCCGGAGGTCGGCGTCCACCTGTGTAAACCTTCAGGGATATGGTGCCAGACTATTTGCTTCTAGGACTTCAGTCGTTTTGGGGTCTCGCTTTTACGGAGGAAGTTATCACTTGAAACAATCGGCCGTTTCAACCGCTTCTCCAAGGCCTTGCGTGCGTCGCCAGCAATTTTCCCGCCGGCCTTGGCATCCTCGGTGAGTTTCGGCACCCCGCACGAATCTTCCTCCCGATGGATTTCCGTTGTCGAGCGCTCTCCCAACATGGTGAAGATCAGCTCGAAATCATCCATATGGTCACGCAGGTTTTCCCGCTTGAGCCCCTTGATAGTCTTGTATTGGGCCGGCGTCACGCCGAAGGCGGCTTTGGATATTTCGGCAGTCAGAATCTCGTAATCCTTCTCCTCGGCCGCGCCACGCTTCTGCCATTCGTCCGTCAACTCCTCCCGGATGGCGATCCCGCGCATACGTTTCTCGATCCAGTCCTCGCTGTAGCCCTTGAGCTTATAGAGCAAGCGCGTCCGTTTTGTGGCCAATTCCGGATTTTCGATCTCCTGGATCCGCTCGAACCCAACTTTTGCAAGCCAGCGTTTGAACGGCTCAGCCTTGGGTGAGGGGATTGACTGGATGATCCGGAACAGGCTCTCTGTGTCAGCGCAGTCGGTTTCGTATTTCTTGCCATCCGCCGACTCCAGTTTCAGTTGTAGACAAATTGTCGACAACTGAACCCCTGCCGTATCCTTCTCCCGGATCTTCATTTTAGACCAATAATCGCGGGGGTTAACGCTGTCCGTCAACGCCGCCACCACATCCACGACAGAGAACCACCATTCTCCCTTGTGGATGATCCGCCGAACCTGTTTGCCCTTAAAGACGGCCATCGGCGCAGCGTGCGCCGCAACTTCAACTTCTGTCATTGCAGACTCCTTGATCACTGATTCATATCACACACCCACCACCCTCGGCTGGCCTTCCAGTTTCAATCCCCGCAATGTCCGCCCGATCGCGGCGGCCTCTTCTGCGGTCTCCGTGTTGCAGGAGGCGATGGACAGCAAATCGCCCAGGCACCTATTCGGCGATAAGACCCGGCGCGTGGCGTCGGGTTACTCACTCCAGCCGCCTCCGCTATGACACGCATACTGACGAAATAACTCATGATTAACTCGTTTATCACTATGATTATGGCAGGGCAAGCCAATATCACAGTCTTGCTGGATTTCGGAGTGGACCGCGACCTCCGGGCGCGGTTTGTGCTTTCCAGGTACCTTCAAAAGTTCAGACGCCGCCCAGAGGTCGGCGTCCACCTGTGGAAACACAAGGTGCCTCTTTCAGGTGGACCGCGACCTCCGGGCGCGGTCTCGCTCCGGTCAGGTGCTTGTAAAGGATCTGCAATCCATCACCAGGCCCCAATCCTCCTCTGCCTG
>CAIZMS010000102.1 GCA_903934155.1 uncultured bacterium
ATCAACATTCTCTACACCAGTGGGCGTCTCGGTATCACGGCGGCTACGAGCCCGTCAGGTTCTCGGGGCTGTCGGTGCGGCGGATCTCTCGTGAGGCAAGTGATAAGCCTTAAGACGGTGAAGTGCAGGTCCATCCGAATGCCATTGGCATTGAGGGTGTCGCGAGGGTTGTCGTAGCGAAATAAAAAGAGTGGAGTCATGTGTGATGAAGAAAAAACGTATGGTGATGGCGATGGTGTTCGGTTTGGCCGCGTTATGCGTGTCCGGTTCATGGGCGCGGGAGGAGTTCACCGGCGTATTTGCGCCGCATGAGGGCTGGGTGAAACCCGCGGAGCAGCCTTACCGGAGCTCCCTTTGCCTCAACGGCATGTGGCAGTTCCAGCCGATGGCTTTGCCCGCCAGGTTCCGTGAAGGGGTGGATCCCGCCCCGAAACTGCCGCGCCCCACGGAGCAGTGGGATCGGGTTCCGATTAGAATCCCCTCGCCGTGGAATGCCAACACGTATTCCTACACCTGCGGCATGGGTTCGGATTTTCGCTGCTTCCCAAGTTATCCCAAGGCGTGGGAAACAACCAAGATGGGCTGGCTCCGGAAAAGTTTCACCGTGCCCGCCGATTGGAGCGGCACGCGCATCCAACTGCATTTTTCGGCGGTGGCCGGGGATGCTGAGATCATCGTCAATGGCAAGCCGGTGGGGCACAATTTCGGGGTATTCCTGCCTTTTGACATCGATGTCACGGAGGCCGTCTTGCCGGGGCGGGAGAATACGCTGTACGTGGGGATCCGCAAACCTTCGCTGTTCGACGTCAAGGGGCCGTTTGGGGAGCGGGAGTACCAGAGTGGCTCACCGTGGGGGTGGCACATTGTCGGGATCTGCGACGACGTCCATCTCGTCAGCCTTCCCGCCGTCCGCGTCAGCGACACCTTCGTCAAGCCGTTGCTGGATCAGGACACGCTTGAGGTCGAGTTCACCCTGCGTAATGACGGGGACAAGGAGGCGGAGGTGTCCGTCGGCGGCCGGGTGTATCCGTGGATTTCCAAGGCCGGGCCCGATGTGCTGACGGCGCCGCTGCCGAGCTCGGAACTGGGCTCTGAAGCTGTTTTGGAATTGGCGCCCGGAAAGGCCAGGGTTCCGGCGCATGGCGAGGCCCGGCTGGTCATGGGCGCCCGCGTCAACGGCCGGCTCAAGACGTGGTCGCCGGAGGCGCCGAACCTCTACGGGCTCGTGGCGCACGCCAGCGTGGCCGGGCGGACGGTGGACGGCAAGTACACCCGGTTCGGCTGGCGGCAGTTCTCCATGAAGGGGAACCAGTATTTGCTCAACGGGAAACGGCTGGTTCTCAAGGGCGATTCCTGGCACCACATGGGGATTCCGCAGATGACGCGTCGCTATGCCTGGGCCTGGTACAAGGCCGTGCGTGACGCCAATCTCAATACGGTGCGACTCCATGCGAATCCCTATCCCACCTTCTACCTGGATATGGCCGATGAGATGGGCGTCCTGATCCTGGATGAAACGGCCATCTATGCCAGCGGCGCGGGACTTAAATTCGATTCGGATCTGTTTTGGAAGGATACCTTGACGCATATTCAGGAGTTCGTGCTGCGCGACCGCAACCACCCATCCGTGCTTGGCTGGAGCGTTTCCAACGAGGTGCTGCCCGTGATCACGGACCGGTTCAACAGCCCGCCGGCGATCATGGCGAAGCTGGCGGAGTATTACGTGAAATGGGTGGAGATCTGCCGCCGGCTGGATCCGACGCGCCCCTGGATTTCCGCCGACGGCGAAAAGGACGGCTTGGGCAAGTTGCCGACCTATATATGCCATTACGAGGGGCCACTGGGTATGCGCAAGGCTCAGAAGAGCGGCAAGCCTTGGGGCGTGGGCGAGGCGGGTTACGCCTACTACGGTTCACCCGAGGAACTTGCTGCGATCAATGGGAACCGCGCCTATGAATCCTGTCTGGGCCGGATGGAGGGCGTTGCCATCGAGGCCTACGAGTTGCTCTCGGCCCAGCGCGAGTTCGAGGCCACGTTCCGGAGCGTCTTCAACATGATCTGGTATGGGATGAAGCCGCTGGCGTTGGGAATGAAGGACACCTCGCATCCGCCCACGCTTGATGATGGGATTTACTTCACGTCCTTCCATGAGGGGCACCCTGGCGTGCAGCCCGAACGCCTCGGCCCCTATTGCACCACGCTCAACCCCGGCTACACGTCGGCTTTCCCCCTCTACGAGCCCTGGCCGTTGTTCGATGCCATCCGTGACGCGTGCGCCGAACCGCCGTGCGGATCCAATCGATGGTCCCGGTCGAAGCCGGCTGCCGTGGATACCTCCGCCAACAAGCCTGTGCCGTCCATATCGTCCGCCCGTATCGTGGCGGGCGCGGGCAGCACGTTGGCGAAGGAACTGGAGCAGGCGGGGGTGCCGCTCGGGAAGTTGCAGGAAGCGGCGGTGGGGAAGGTGCCACAGGTTTTGTTCGTAGACGGGGCCAATCCGCCCGGACCGGACGCCGTCCGGACGATCCAGGAGGTGCTGGACAACAAGGGCACGGTGGCCATCTGGGGTGTCGGTACCGGAAAGGTGGATTCGCTGAACGCCTTGTTGCCATTGCCGTTGGAGGTGACTGCGCGTAGCGCGTCGTCTTTGCTGTGCGTCGGGCAGAGTCCCCTGACGGTGGGGCTATCCGCCGCGGATATGTACTACTCCGAACTCGTCCCGCCGGAGGTCGTTACCGCCGGGCTTGCCGGTCCCTTGGTGGATCAAAGCACCGTGTTGCTCAAGGCTTGTGACACAGACTGGCTGCTCTGGAACAAGTACTGGGAGTTGGACAAGCCCGTCATGATCTTCCGTTCCGAGCAGGAGCGGAAGCCCTCCGGCGTGGCTCTGGTGAGCCGGAAGATGGGGGAAGGCATCCTGTTGGTGACCACGTTGCCGGCCGCGCCGCCCTTGGCCGCGCAGGAACACCTGGTGCGAACGCTTCTTGGAAACCTCGGGATCCCGCTGGGTTCGGGCCGGGATTCCGGTCGTGCCCTGGGCAAGACCGGCGAGCTCACGCAGGTGCTCCTGTGTGCCAGTTTCCCCTCCGCCTCGCTCCAGGAGGGTGCGGTAAAGACCCTGGTGGAGCCTGCACAGGGGCGTGCCATCGAGGCCAACGCCAAGGTGGGCGACAAGCCGTGGCGGGTCATGCCGCTCAAGAACGACCAGCTTGACCTCGTCCGCGTGCCCTTCACCGGTCCCAAGCAGGACGCCATCGCGTACATCAGTTTCTGGGTGTTCAGTCCGCAGGACCTGACCGACTTCCTGATCCGGCCGGGGTTGCCGCGGGTTGATCTGGAGCTGGCCGCCGATGACGCGCTGCAGGTCTGGCTCAACGGGCGGGAGGTGTTGAAGAACCTGCGCATGGGGCCGATTGCCGAGGGCAAAGCCACAGCCAGCGGATTGCCGCTCCAGCAGGGTTGGAACCACATCCTGGTCAAACTCATCCAGACCAGCGGCGGATGGCACTGGAAGTTCACAGGCCGTCTTACCTGTAACAAGCCGGAGTTTTTGTCCAAACTGGACTCCGCCCTACAACGGCCGTGATCAGGGTTCAAGAGGATGTGATTGTTCAATTGTTTAGGGAGGCGTATGAATACTGTTAATGCATTGGTGAAAAAGCTTGGGTTGTCCTGCGAAAAAGGGTTTATCCCGATGGCAAAAACCACAGGTGGCTTGTTTGAGTCAGGCCGAAATGGTGTCTGTGGCGTCTGGGCGCCCGTGGATGGTAAAGTCGAATTCATCTTGTTTGATAACGGCGAAATTCTCGCTCGAGTCAACTCGGCAACCGGATGGCCGGCGTATTATCCGGTGCCGCCCGTGGCGATCCGCAAGCCCGTTAAGGCGGTGCTGATGGATCTGGACGGCACGAGCGTCCGGAGCGAGCATTTTTGGATCTGGATCATCGAACGCACCACCGCCAGTCTTTTGGCGGATCCCTCATTCAAGCTGGAGGATGAGGATTTTTCGCATGTGTCCGGGCACAGCGTTTCCGAGCATCTTCAATACTGCATCGATAAGTACTGCCCCGGCCGATCCCTCGTGGAGGCCCGGCGTTACTACTTTGAGCATACTCATCGCGAAATGAAGGAGATCATGGGAGGGCGAGGCAAGACCGACGCCTTCACGCCGACAGCCGGGCTCAAGGAGTTCCTGCTGGCTCTGCAACGGCACGGGATCAAGCTTGGCCTGGTCACCTCGGGGCTTTACGAAAAGGCGATGCCTGAGATCATTTCGGCATTCCGGCAGCTGGATATGGGGAGCCCGGTGGATTTTTATGACGCTATCATCACAGCCGGTTTCCCGATGCGCCGCGGCAAGGATGTCGGCACTCTGGGGGAACTTGAGCCCAAACCGCACCCTTGGCTATACGCGGAAGTCGCCAAGGTGGGCTTGGGGATTTCTTACGAGGATCGGCACCAGGTGGTGGGCATCGAGGACAGCGGGGCGGGGGTGTGCTCCATCCGTTTGGCTGGCTTTGCGTGTATCGGCATCAGCGGCGGCAACATCGAGGAAAGCGGTACGCGCGGACTTTGCTCACACTATTGCGACAACTTTGAACAGATATTGGAAACGATTATCTAGACGTTATGGTCAGAATGGGTGCCCGAATTGACCAGAATGAGTCTTCCACTGTAAGGGTGGGGACGGGGCCGAAATAATTTGCGGGGTGGGGTGGTTTGAGATAGTTTATCGAAATACATGGGGTGCCCGCAGGGGCTGAGATTATACCCGTTGAACCTGATCCGGGTCATGCCGGCGAAGGGATCAGTTGTGGGAGCGCCTCGTGGAGGCGCTTTTTTTATGAAGATCGTGGTCAATGGAATTTCGCAGGACTTCACCGGGACGGAAACCCTGGGCCAATTATTGAAGGAGCTGGATATCGTTCCGGAGCGGGTGGCGGTCATGGTGAATGACCGGATCATTCCCAAGGCCGGGCGGAGTGAGTTTGGCTTGAATGAGGGTGACCGGATCGAAGTGTTGACCTTTATCGGCGGCGGGTGAGTCAAAGGGCGGGAAAGGTATAATGAAGACATTGAATCTGGGTGGGAAGGAATTTGAGTCCCGGTTGATCATGGGGACAGGCAAATTCTCCTCCGTTGAAGTCATGATCGAGGCGATCAAGGCATCAGGGGCCGAGTTGGTTACGGTGGCCCTGCGACGGTTCAACCGGGAACGGCCTGCCGATGATCTTCTGGGGCCTCTGGCCCAGCTTGGGATTACCCTGGTTCCCAACACCTCAGGGGCCCGGAATGCCGCAGAGGCGGTGCGCGCCGCCCAGTTGGGGCGCGAACTTTCCGGAAGTCCGTTTGTGAAGGTGGAAATCCATCCAAACCCCCATCACCTGATGCCTGACCCGATCGAGACTTATGAGGCGTGCCGGGAATTGGCGAAGGACGGGTTCATTGTCCTTCCTTATATGCCAGCCGATCCTGTCTTGGCTAAGCGGTTGGAAGAGGTCGGCTGTGCGGCTGTGATGCCGCTGGGCTCGGCCATTGGAACCGGGCACGGGTTGTCCACCGCTGACATGGTGAAGCTGATCATTGCCGACAGCGGGATCCCGGTGATCGTGGATGCGGGGCTACGCGCGCCCTCGGAGGCCGCCGCCGCCATGGAAATGGGCTGTTCGGCTGTGTTGGTTAATAGCGCCATCGCGGCGGCGGGGAATCCGCCAGCCATGGCCGCCGCCTTTGCGGCCGCCGTCAAGGCTGGTTTTTCCGCGCGGGCAGCTGGCCTCATGTCGCGGTGCGACCACGCGGTGGCCACCAGTCCATTGACCTCCTTTCTGACGGGAGCCTGATGCCG
>CAIZMS010000103.1 GCA_903934155.1 uncultured bacterium
GTAACGCCAGCGATCATTACGCACGGCATGGTTCCCCTCTCCCATGGTCATGTCATCGGCATTCAGGACGGGCAGTGCGGCCCATAGCGCCAGTGGCAATGAGGCAACGAATATTCGTCGTGAAAGATTTGTCATATTATCGCCGAACTTCATGATGTCTTATCGCGTCGTGAACATCCATTCTCCGAGCATGGGGAAGCCAAGAAACTTCAGGCCATCCCGGTCGCCAAACGCACCCTTTTCGACGGTGATTGAATACCGGGTCTTATCCTTCAGCTGAACTGGAAACTGAATGACCACCACCCGGCCATCCTGTTCCGTGACGGCATCGGACTCAACCGGAACAGAAGCCAGTTTCTTCCGGTCGCCCAAGCGGTAAAGACTGATGGTGCCTGAGCCTTTTTTGACCGGGCGATCAAACTCGATCCGGCACTGAAATGCGTTCGTCGGCACCTGATCACTGCCGTGCCGGGGCGTAAGCACCTTCGCTTCAAGGTAGCTGGCCTTCCAGGTGATGCGACCCTGCCGCTTGGTGAGGTCCAGCCACACACTGGCATGCTCAAACTCCCGCGTGTAGGTGAACCCCTGTTTTACGGCCGGCCCCTTGGGCGCACCCAGCGGTTTCCTGAACTCCGGAAAGTCCGGAGCCCAGGACTGGGCGTCCCCGGCCACCCGTGGATCTGCCTGATACTGGAAGTAGGAATGCCGCTCGGCACAAATCAGGAAAATGGCCAGCTTGTACTCGAAGTTGTGATAAACGCCCGGGGAAGCCCCCGCTTCCTCGATGCCGTCGGCGGCAAGCTTGATGTCCTTGTCATTCTGGGCCGACAAATGTAGCACGATGATTTTACCGGCTTGGGCGACTTGTTGTACGGCCTGCATTCCAGCGGCCAGATACTCCTCGTAGGAATGAATGCCGGGAGGAAGCGCGGGAAAGTGGTCGAACCCCTCCAGATAGGATCCGTCGAGGTACTTCATCACCTCGGGGATGGCGGTCTCATTCTTGTCGGCCCTCAGGTAATTACCAATGCGGATTTTACGGGTATTCCCCGACCGCTTGAGGTGCTCCTCCATCATCGCGTGATATCCGGCGATATAATCCGTCTGAGGATCCTGCCCCGTCGCCCTCTGGACTGGGAGGTAATTCACCGCCTTCGCATAGGCATCAAAAAAGATTCCATCCAAAATCGGAATATCCAGAATTCTCGCAACATCCCGGATCCAATACTCCCTGATCTCGGGCTTACGCAGGTCATACAGGGGTCGCGAATTTCGACCACGCCCATTCACCTCGGGCTTCCCCTGGGTATAGAGAAACCAGTCGGGATGGTTATGGAACAACGGATCCGCCATCCCTTGAACATGCAGCACCAGATTCTTGTAGCCTAAAATGGTGATACGGGGATTGAACTTCTTAACCTCCGCGGCCAGGGCCAGATCTTTCTCG
The DNA here is from genome assembly GCA_903934155.1 of uncultured bacterium. GTDB lineage: Bacteria > Verrucomicrobiota > Kiritimatiellia > CAIKKV01 > CAITUY01 > JAABPW01. Next base: position 1,448 of record CAIZMS010000103.1, read on the forward strand.
GTCACGGCAATCTGCAGGAAATCGTGCCGGGCAATACGGGCATAGTCCTCATCGACCCAGGGTGTCGGCTTGTGCACGGCCAGGGCACGGGGAACGGTGTCCCAACAGAACGGCGGAAACCGGTCACCCCGGCCCTCCGCCTGATCTGCCATAACCGGGTCACACTGCCCCCCCAACATCAAGGCGCATAACGCCGTCAGGCTCAGGGAACACTGTCTTTTCAGGATTCCGCTCATTTTCCCCCATACAAATTGCAACGCCCGGCCTGAGCTGCGACCGGGGCAATAACCGGGTCGCCGGATCCCAGAATAATCTCCTCACCCTTGGCCAGCTTCAACTCCTTCCGTTCGCCATCCACGAGAACCTGGCACGGTTCACCGGCAAGGCTCTTGATACGAACGAACTGCGTCTTGCCATCCTTACGCACGGCACTGACTAGGAAAGCCCCCTCCGTACGGAGATTGTGGAAGGCCACATCCTTCCAACTGTCCGGCACACCGGGGAAAACACGGATCGTGCCGCCCCAGCTCTGCAAAAGCAGATCGTGCACGCATTGCGCGGCGGAGAACGGGGTCTCGATGACAGGACTGCCTTCAAGGTACATGGTGTTCGAGGTGGGATAGCGCTCGATGAACGCGTTGAGCAACTGCAACGCCTGATCGCGGCGGCCGATGGACGCGCAGATCGAGGATGAACCGGTAAAGGAATAGCCCTTCAGCGCCCCCTCGAAGCCGATCCAATGATCCAGTGATTTGGCGATCAGATCCCGGTGTTCCGGCTGATCCCAATTCATCGTGTAAAGCGGGTAAATCATCAGCAGGTGAGAGTAATGCCGGTGCGACTTCGCCAGGGGTTTGTCGCGCCCGATCATCAGGCCATCGGGCCCGGTCGGGTAATCGGTCAGTGTCGCAAGAATAGTCTTCCACTCCGGCAACAGCGGGTCGGCCATCTTCAGGCGCTCGCACTCCGTAATCAGCGTCTGCACCCCCCAACGCAGCAAAGCGAGATCGTAGTTACTGTCCGGCTGCACACCATATTCGGGAGAGGATGTTTCCGGAAGATGCAGTTTGCCGTCATCACCTTTCGTCATGATATGGCGATAGTAATTCACACAGCGCCGTAGCAACGGCAGCATTTTCTCCCGCATGCGAACATCATCACCACTGTACCGGCACTGGCGCCAGTAATTATGGCAGGCCCAGGTCAGATTGCCGACTTCGTTTTCAACCTTGCCGACGCAATCATTCCCTGTCGTACGACTGATGGCGGCGGAATCGTGCTGAAATTCAGGCTTCACATTCTGAATGAGATTGGTGAGGTTACGGTCGAGCATCCCGCAGAGACTCTCGCCGAGCTCAAGACGGTTGGCCGTGTAAACGGGAGAATAGGCCAACTGGATGTTCAGATTCCACCAGATAGCCGGCCACTTGGTGGCTTTGAACCACGGCCCCATGAGGTCGATCGCAGGCCGATCGGCGCGTGTGGCGGACGCCAGCTTGTAGATTTGGATCCAGTAGAAACTTTCCATCCGCGTGTCCGGCAGACTGACAAAACTCTTCGGCCAGAACGCGTGCCACCAGTCGCGATGGGTCACCGCCAGCTTCTCCACACCGCTTTGCACGGCTTTGCGAACGGCCGCAACGGCCTCGTCGGAAGTCCCAATACTGATAAACACCGCCGACTCCGTTTTCTGCCAGGCGGTCGCGTAGTGCCCCCCAGCCGTCATAGGCTGGAAGCAGACATTCACATCACCCTCGGCTTTCAACTGCGAAGGCGGGTTTGCCTTGTAGTCAGCTGGCCGCCTGCGCGTACTGCCTGACTCCTCGGCAACCCAGATCCACTGAAAATCACGCTCGCCAGCGCTGGCCTTGAAATCAATGACCATCACAAGATCATTGGCCTGGGCAAACGACCGCCATTCGATCGTGCCACGATCCGTTGTCAACTTGCCTGTCGCCTCGGCATTCCAGAGATCGACCCGCATGGTGCCGCCGCTAACCGTGCCGACGGGTTTCAGGAGAAAATGACCGATCGGAAGACGTGCCTTGTCGTAACAGGCGTCGTTACCGGTCTGACGATGATCTGTAACATCGCTTCGCCCGATATCCCAGCGCAGCGTGTCGGCTTCGCGGTAGATCATCGTGCCGAGCAGGCCGTTGCCGATGAAGGCGCCCCCGGTCCACTGAGACGGCATTTTCTTCCAGACGAGATCGTGCCGCGCCAGAAATTCAGGCCAGTTAACTTTGTCCGTCAGTTCCGCCGCATATCCCGTCGAAGCCAGCAGGCACACCATCAAAAGCCATCGTTTCAACATAGTCATCTCCTTATGGTTATCGTTTCCTTTAATATTTGCCTACCGGCTCCACCCCTTTGCCGCACTGTGCATCCAGATCCGGAGCGCTAAAGTCCTCCACATCATCACAAAGTATGGCTGGTCGTTTCTCTTTACCCTTAAAGCGGAACTTTACATTATTCAGAGTGACCCCCTTCGCATGGCGGATAAAAAGTCCATAGGCAGGCAAGTCGCCTTTGAAGGCAAAGAATTCCGGCTTCCAATCCCCCAGCTCCGGCACATCACGCCTCTGAGCCGTCGCCTCGGATCCTCCCCCGGGGAATGTGATTTCAACATTCCTGAATTCGACCCCCTCAATCTTCTGTTCCGGAACGCCGATGATCGCCATGTAGGCATTGGCATTCCTGACAGCAGGGTTGCCTGCCACAGCCTTGATGTTCACGAATTTAATATTCCTCATTTTCCCCGGCGGCGGAAGCGGAACATCCTTCAGAGCCCGGCTAAACCGATGGCTGTTCAGGGTCATAAACACCGGCCGGGTGACGTTCTCCATGGTGATGTTTTCGAAGAGCATATTTTCCATCACGGATCCCTCGGCCATCTGAAGCTTGAAGCCGCAGCCGTCCACATCATGGAAATGACAGTCTCGCATTTCAACATTCCGGATATCACTCCGCGTTAGCAGGCCAATCCTGATGGCCGCCCAGCGGGCGCTGAAGGTGCAGTTTGTGATTTTGATATTTTCACAGGGCCGGTTTTCCTCGGAAGCCTGGAGACAGATGGAATCATCACTGGTATTGAAATCACAGTTATCCACGGTGACGTTCCGGCAACTGTCAAAGTCAAGTCCGTCACCATTCCAATTGGCTCTGGCCTGGATCTTGATGTGCTTCACCTCCACATTTTCGCAGCCAATAATGGCACAGGTCCACGACGCGGGATCACGCATCGAAACATCGCGAAAAACCACATTCGTGCAATTCAGGAACCTGAGCAGCATCGGCCGTGCCCCGTTCCGCAGGCCGGGCGGAAAATGCTTCTGCGATCCGTTGCCATCCAGCGTGCCTTCACCGGTAATGGAAATCGTGTCCGCCCCTTCCGCGTAGATCAGGCAGCGGTCCATCCAGGGCGATTTGTCGTAGCGAATTCCGCCCGTATCGGTGGCATAGTCTTTGATATCGGGGCTACCCAGAATAACCGCGCCCTTTTCAAGATGCAGCGCCACGCCGGATTTCAGATAAAAGGTACCGGTCATGTACCGGCCGGATGGAAAGACCAGCCTGCCGCCCGTTTGACGGCAGGCCTCAATCGCGGACTGAATAGCTTTTGTGCAAAGCGTCCCGCCATCCGCAACCGCGCCATAATCCATGACGCTTAAGTCTTTTTTCTCACTTGCGATTCCTGCAGAAGAGAGGCACGCCAAAACGGCCAGATAAATCGGCAAGCACTGGGCTGCCTTTATCATTTCTTTTTGGCCGCCGGTTTTTTCTTTGCAGACACCTTTTTGGCATCAAACGCGGCCTTGCATTCCGCACACATTGCGCCAGCCGATTCGCAGGCCGGGCAGCCGGGAGTTCCCTTGGGCTGTTGCCCCGCCTTCTTCATCGCCGCCGCCTGTCGTGCCGAGATCTTCACAAAGGGCTCGGGGGGATTCTGCCAGTCATGGCCGACAGGCCCGTTGTCGATCACCGGAAACGCCGACAACCGCAACCTCCCGGCGCCCATGGGGATCAACGTGATGTCTTCAACCGGTTCGTCTGATTTTATGGGGCTTTCTGCAATCAGCCCGACCAGATCCATGTCATCCGTCTTCCATCCGGGAATCCGGCGCCCTTTGGCCTTGAGCTCAACCGGCGCCTGCGAGACTTCCCAGACATTGTTGTCGGCCGGCCAGTCTTTCTTGGAGACCTTAAACGAGGCCTCAAGGTTCGCCTTGTCAACGATCAGGCCATAGTTCCACGGCGTGGTCGGATAGATTTCAAAGGCGGGCCATGCGGCAAGCTGCTCCTTGGACAGCTCCCGCCTCCATGCATCCGGGAGGTATTCCTTGGAAACCGCGATCGCTCCATCAATCGGCACATATTTCTCGGAAATTTTCAGGGAATAAGTCAGCGGTCCCCGGTCAACCGAAATACTGTTCGCATTCTTTTCCCAGGTCCTGACCTTGACTTGCATCGGCAAGGCAAGTTTAACCACATCCCCGTTCTTCCATTCGCGATCGATCCGAAGGAATGACTGCGGCTTCGTTTGCGCCTTGACCGGCTGACCATTAATGCTGAGCTCGATCTTATCGCACCAGACAGGAATCCGGAAATACAGGGGGAATTTCACCGACTTGGCCAATGACAGGGAAAGCGAGACGGTCTCGTCAAAGGGATACTGCGTGGTCTGAGCAATGCTCACCTCCGTGCCGTCACCCACTTTTGCCGTGACCTTGGAGTCCGAGTAAAAAACGAGCGCCAGACCGTTGTCCGGCGTCGCCATCCAGAGGTGTTCCGCATAATAGGGCCACCCTTGTCCCATATTGAGCTGGCAGCACCGGTGCCCATGCGGGTTCATCTGGTACTTGGCGCCCGGATCCTGAATCTTCGGGCTCTTGTTTTTACTGTTGGAAATGATCAGGTTCGGCGCGGTCAAATAGCGAAGCGCCCTCTGATCCGGAGTCGTGATGGCGGGAAGCGAGTTGAAGGCAACATCCTCGCAACGATCAGCCCACTTGAGATCGCTGGAGATCTTCAGGATTTCTTCAGAGGAATGCATCATTTCAACGATTCCGCATGTTTCGACCGCCTGGCGGGCGCTGATGAAGTTAGATCGGCAGTTTTCATCGCCGCCGAACATTCCGCCCGGGACCTGCCCGTACATTCCCCAAACCGTCTGATAGTTCCGCTCCGGTGCCGTCAAGTGCTTGGGATCCTTGGACTGCAGGTAATAGGTTGGCATTCCGCGCAAGGCCTGCGAGATGTTGACATTGTGCCAATCCGGGATGCCATCCGTCCAGTTGGCGATCTTGTTGAAAATCTTGGTTGCCAGATCCAGAAGCTTTTTGTCCCCTGTCCGGTTGTAGAGCCAGTACACGCTGGCGAGATTATCGCCCCCGCGCTGCTTTTGCCAGAGTGGCGGGAGAAAGTCGTCGTCCGGAACCTTGAACTGCCACTCAAAGTACTTCGTCATCAGGCGGATTACGCGCTCATCGCCGGAATATTCGTAATAGGCCTGAAGTGCATTCAGCATGGGCATGTTGGGCCACAGATCAGGCTTACCCTTGCTGTGAACCCGGGGTGAGGCAATATTGGCCCGGGGGCCGAACCAGCCGTCTTCCCGCTGGCTTGAGATAACCCCATTGATCCATACCTTGGCCTCATCGATCATTTTCTGATCACCCAGGACATAGGCCAAATCGCCATAGCCCTTCAGCCAATACGGGACTTCTTCCCAGAATTTCTCACCTTCCCCAGACGGACTGAGCCAGGGACTGGTTTCCTTGATCAGGAACCGACTCAACTCGGGAAGATGCCCGAAGAAGCCGGTGGCTTCCAGCTCGAGTTGTTTGCGAAGCCAGCCCTGCGGCTTGATCGCGCCAATCGGCAGCTTGAGAAGAGGGCTCGGAAGCAGAGGCTCCCGATTGCCCACATAAAACTTATTCTTCACTTCGACACCAGGCCGATCGACCACGGCAATACTGCCCTCCTCGCCCGGAAGATTCGCCGCAAAAGCCTGACAGCCCAAACCGGCCAGAAAAACAGTCAACACAACATTCATTTTCACAGACATAAGGAACCCCTTCTTTACGCTCTTATTTTGTATTGCGAATTTTCGAAAAACAGCTGGACGACGGACTTGCCGGCAATTCGGCCTTCCACTTTTCAGCCATTGCAATCAGTTCCTTCACAATATCAGGATGCTGATCCGCCACATTTTTCGATTCCAGTCTGTCGGCGGGAATGTCGTATAATTCCACACGGGTTTTATCGTAACTCATCAGCAGTTTCCACTGATCGCGCCGAACCCCAAGACAGGGCCAGTTATCGCCGACATGGGTTCCCTGCCATTCCCAGAATAGAGGCTTGGTCCGGCTTACCGGTTCCCCCTTGAAGGCCGGGAGCATGTTTTCGCCATCAGGCTTATATCCCTCAGGCAAGGCAACCCCCGCCGCCGCACAAAATGTCGGCAGCAAATCAACCGCGGAAATTTCCGTGGTCTCGTTTAATTTACCAACCGGCACTTTCCCGGGCCATCGCACCATGAACGGCACCCGCACGCCGCCCTCATATAACGACCGCTTTCGACCGCGAAGCCCGCCTGTTGTGCCCACGGAGTAGTACTCACCCAGCCCCCCTTTGACAAGGTTATCCTCCTTTTTCCCGGGAACGAGTTTCCCGGTAATTTCTGGACCATTGTCCGAGGAGAACACCACCAACGTGTCGTTCTCGAGATCCAACTGCTTGAGTGTCTCGAGAACCTCGCCAATACGACGATCGCCATCCGCAATCACCGCGGCATACACCTGACGCTGAATATCAAGATTGGAAAACCGTTTCAGCGATTCTTCTGAAGGATAGTGCGGGGTGTGCGGTTCATGAACCCACAGATTGATGAAAAAGGGCTCATTTTTGTGCCGTTTAATAAAATCAATCGCTTTACTACAGGTGTCATTGACTTTGATTTGGGCCCCGGGCCCATTGAACCCGGCATATTCGTCAATCCCATATTCCGCAGGAAGCGGGGCATCCGTCACAC